>JBFWPS010000101.1:0-7246 GCA_050249855.1 Gammaproteobacteria bacterium | reverse complement strand
ATTCTTCCTCTCCCTTTCAAAGGGCCAGAGAAAGTTAAATCAGTCTTTAAAAAAAGCACTCCTTCTCCCCCTTTAGGGGGAGAAGGTTGGGATGAGGGGGTATATGATTATTCTCCCCCTCACCCCAACCCTCTCCCCCAACAAGTTGGGGGAGAGGAAGTATTTATTCCAAACGATGCTTTTTACGTTCTAAACGAGCTTTTCTTAAGTGGATCAAAGTCAAAGTAGGCCCAGATACACCATAAAGAACAAATAAGAACAGTAAAACAGAGGGAGGATCTAACGTTATTGCAGCGAAAACAAGCACAATCACAATCAAAGTCATGAAAGGGACACGACCACGTAAATCAATTTCTTTAAAACTATGGTAGCGAATATTACTCACCATGAGCGTCGCAACAAGCAAAGTAACAATAGCAAATAAAATATTTTCAAATTGGTTAAAATCAGGATGATCCCCATTAAACCAAACTAAAGCCGCAATGATGGCAGCACCCGCAGGACAAGGCAAACCTTGGAAATAGCGCTTATCAAGATGAAGCACTTGTGTATTAAAACGTGCTAGACGAAGTGCTACTGTAGCAGTGTAAATAAAGCTTACCATCCAACCAAATTTAGATAAATGAATCAGAGAATATTGAAACATTAAAATTGAGGGGGCTAAACCAAAACTCACCATATCCGATAAACTATCATATTCAGAACCAAATGGAGTTTGTGTATTCGTTAAGCGGGCCACCCGACCATCTAAAAAATCCATCACCATGGCTATAAACAAGGCAGTAGCCGCAGCATCAAAATGGCCACGTATCGCTCCTACTATAGCATAAAAACCCGCAAGTAAGGCCGTTGTGGTAAATAGATTGGGTAGCAGATAGATACCACGCAATCGCGCAACAGGCACCTTGATTTCTTGTGTCATTTTTTGACCTTTTGTTTGTCTATTTACTATAATTAGGTTAGATTGAGGATATAGAATATCATAAACGCCTGCAACTTAATTGAGAGTCCTAAAAACATGTCTGATCCTAAGTAAATTATCATAGAAGGTAAAACCGAGAGTGGTGCTGAATTTCGTCCTAGTGATTGGGCTGAACGGGTCAGTGGTTCTTTATCAACCTTTAGAAATCGTCGTATTCATTACTCCCCACTTCTTCAACCTATTTACAAAGATGGTTATAAGTGTGTAGCGCTTGATCCTGCATTGAAAGAAACGAATCCGGAGTTGTATCAATCCATCCTCGACTTTGCTAAATCAAATCAATTAAAAATCTGTGGTGAAGATGAGGAATCATAGAGTAGGTTTTTTATTATACCCCCTCACCCCAACCCTCTCCTCCAACAAGTTGGGGGAGAGGGAGTTTATTCGATTTTCAAAATATAAAATCCTTCCTCTCCCCCTGAATGGGGGAGAGGATTGAGGTGAGGGGGTTTTATTTAATAATGCACAACACCTTTATTTCAACTTCGCCAGCACGAATGCTAAATCATCTGGTAAAGCTGATGAAACTGAAATTTTTTTATCAATACTTTTTAAATAAAACGTAACTTGTTTTGCATGTAAAAATAAGCGTTTACAACCTCGCTCTTTCATATATCGATTAAACGCAAAGTCACCATATTTATCATCACCTGCAATTGGGTGCCCTACTGAAGCAGCATGAACACGGATCTGATGCGTTCGACCGGTAGCGATACGTGCTTCAACTAAAGTTGCAACTTCAAAATATTGAATGGGTTTAAAATAAGTAAGCGAAGATTTTCCAGAATCGCTTACAACCACTTTTCTATCACCTGAAGCTAAATGATTTTTATGCAAACTTAAATTTACAATCTTTTTATCTGAAGGCCATTTTCCTAAAACACAGGCTTCATACATTTTTTTAATCTGACCTTCTCGAAATAATTCATGTAATTCTTTTAATATGCTTCGCTTTTTAGCGATAATTAAACAACCTGAAGTATCTCTATCGATTCGATGTGCCAACTCTAAAAATTTTAATTCAGGCTTAATCACGCGAAAAGCTTCTATCACACCGCCTTGTAGCGTACTTCCAGCATGAACAGGCATCCCGGCAGGTTTATTGATAATCAATAAATTCTCATCTTCATAAATAATGGTATTCAACAACATGATACGCGTTGAAGTAGCCGGTTGATAAGCTGGTTTATCATCAGAAATTTCTAAAGGTGGAATACGAATTACATCATCGATTTGTAATTTATAAGGTGCTTTGACGCGCTTTTTATTGACTCTGATTTGTCCTGTTCTTAAAAGACGATAAATATGGGTTTTAGGAACATTTTTTAAAAAATTAAAAAGAAAATTATCAATACGTTGCTCCGCGTTGTGTTCACTTATTGAAATATATTGTACAGCTAGTTTGTGAGTGGATTGCACGTTTTCTATATCCTACGTTTGAAGAACTTAGTAAATCAATGTTGTCAAAATAAGCGTAGCGAAATAATCCAGAGCTGACTATCTATTTTAATCCAGTACTGGACAATTGCTTCGCTACGCTCGCAATGACGACAGTTTGTTTAGAATGTATCGTATGTTTTTCGTAAGTACTAATGTCTTAATCTACCAAAATATCTTGAGATACTATATAATCTGGTCAATATTTGCAATTTATTTATGCAGAATCCTATGTTTGCTTATCTATCTGAAATTAAAAAGGCCTGTCAAGAATTCGAATGGGGCTCGCCTCGAACGATCAATAGTATTAAAACCGCAATTGCGTGTTTAATTGGTTACTTGATTGTAGAAATAAGCGATGTTCCGCAATCACCGTGGGTTTTAGTTACGATCGTTGTTGTGATGAGTGCTCAAATTACTGTCGGCAGTACAATTATTAAATCTTACATGCGTTTTTGGGGTACTTTCTTCGGTGCAGCAGCCGCTGCAATTATTTTTCTGGTAACTAGAAATAATGTATGGCTAGTCGGGTTTACATTATTTTGGACAAACCTATTATTTTCTTATATTGCAGGTAGTAGCAAAGATATCAGTACGGCAGGTACATTGGGTGGTGTAACTGTGGCAATGATTTTATTAGCTAATACACCTACATTACAAACTGCTGGCATACGATTTATTGAAATTAATTTAGGGATCTTGATTTCATTACTCGTCACAAAATTTGTTTTTCCTATTCGTGCTAGCGATATTTTAAGGTCAAATTTTATTACCACTTTTTCTTCTCTAGCAGATTATTATAAGGAACGTATGTTTTATAAATTCTCAGGTGAATATCATGAACTCAGTGATTTAGAAGAAAAAGTTATTTCAGCGCTGTCTACTCAACGAAAATTATTACATGAACTAGAAACAGAAGTGGGCAGAAACAAAAAAAAGTTAATCATTTATCAAAATATTATTGCAGATGAAGTTAAAATTTTTCGATGTATCAATCTAATGAATTATTCATTTCATAATTCCCCATATACTGAAAATTTAATTACTAATCTTGAAGAATATCCTCCTTTCTTCCAAGCAGTATATGATTTTTTAGCCAGTGTTAGTTCGCAATTTAAAACAAATTCATCTGAAAAAATCAATACACCGGTATTAGAATCCACTTTTAAAGCTTTAAATCAAAAAGTTGAAAAGTTGCTGAGTGAACATCCTTTTGAACAAATTTCCGCTGTGAATAGTTTTACATTCACAGCGCAGATTTTAATTAAAACGCTGTGTGCGTTAGTTGAGACAATATCTAGTAGATAATTGAAGCAAAGCGCGTATGTATCCCAAGCCGTCATTGCGAGGCGTTTTGGTGGGCACACGTACACTTTACATTAACTTGAAATTTATACTCATCTGCATTGCACGTTTTGCCCACCCTACAAAATTATAACCGATTGTAGAGTGGGCAAAGCGCTTGCGCACTCAAGAACCGCTACTTCTTACATTTCTCCACAACCGGTTTTGAAAAAGGCCCATCTAACACATAACACTTAGCAAATACATGTTTTAAAATTGGTTGCGTGGCCCAAGTAATTCCTAAAGTAGCTAGGCCAACCACTGGTCCTTGTGCTATAGCTAAAATAACAGGTAAACTTGCTAATAATTTTGGTTGCACACTCAACTTAAAATGAATATAACTTTTACTCATATCGTAAGTACCTTTAGCTAATATATCGACCATTATTGCATGTACCAACAAATCATTTGTTGTTATGAGCCCATCATCAAATTGCAAACTACCTTTCATACCATCAAAACTAAAACCACGTGTAGTGATATCACTAAAATCAAAAGTCAAACGTCTGGGAATACTCTCAACACTCAATAAGGTTAACATTCGCCCAAAATCAAGTTGATCATTTTGCTTTTTACTAAATGAGGGAATAACACCATGTCCCGTTTTAAATTGAAGATTACCTTTTAAATTTGAAGTAGAAAGATAAAATGGATCATTATTCCATATAAAATGAAATCGTGATTCAACTTTCTCAGCTTGTATTTGATAATTTAAACCAAGCCTATTAAAAAATGATTTTAAGCTCGTAATATTAAGAACACCATTTATTCTTGTGAAAAACTTATCCCACTCCCCTGTTGCGTTAAAGTTCAACGAAGGATTAGTGATTTGGAATTGATTAATCATGACAGCATTATTTTTAGGTTCAGCTAAAATATTCACGCTACCGAACAAATGATTATTTAAATAAAATTGAGCGATCTTGATCTTTGTTTTAATCACTTGCTCCGGTGCAAGATGAATTTTTTTAACTTTTTGCGAGCTAAACCAATATAGCTTTTTAAAATCCCCTAACACATTAGTTGAAGTTAATATTAAAGAACCAGTCAATAATGGATCGACAAATTCGAAAGTGGCTTTTTTAAATACTCTTTCTTTTTTAATCAAGTCAAATAAAATATTAGCTTGTACTGTCTTATCATAATTAACCTTGACTGTCATTGGTTGTTCTTTAGAAAAACTAATGACCATTTTTAAAACTTTTTTAATCATTTTAGGTTTTGAAAACGGTTTTGGCAAATCAATCAAAACGCCTTGAAGATTTGAATAAAAATTTAAATGACTCAATTGCTTTCGATCTTGAGCAAGAGACAAATGAGCTGAAAAATCAGAAGTTCCGTCAAATGAATCAAGTAATACCACCGGGTATGTTTTTGCGAAATTATTAAAATTTAGTTTCCCTATAAAATCAACATTAGTAAAATCTTTTATCGTAAAAATATGCATAGTAACTGGCTCATTCAATAAAAATCCCTTTAATGAATCTGCAAATAAATCATCTTGAGTAAACTGTAAATCTCCATTGATATGTTGAATACTCACATTCCAGTCAGTAGAAGTTACATTCGCATCATGTAGGCTTATTGTACCAGCTGCACGTATCGTATGATCTTTTTCATCTTCGGCTAGTGGTATATTCAAATGTAAACGCAACTGCATGGGACCAAACAAACGTAAATTAAGTAATCTATTTCCAATTTTTTTAAACAATGGACCAGTCTGTAAAAAATCCATTCCATGCGCTAACTGACCACTGAACAATGCATGCAAAATTAATCGCTGTGGTTTTGACTTGCCAATATCAGGCAAAATGATTCGTGCTACATCAATTTTAGTATGCTTAATCATGCCGGTTTTTACATCGGCGACTAAAAGACGATCATATATTTGAAGTGTACCATTTAAATTCTCGGCAACTGGCCAATTTTTTTGGTAAAATAAATCTAAATCTGTAAATTTTGTTTTAATATAAAAAATACCATTTTGTTTATCAAATGGAAAATCATCTAAGTTTCCATTCAGTAATAATTCAGTATTAGAAATAAATCCTTTTCTCGCAGCTTTTGAAAGCCATTCTTTTAAATGACCATTGATTCCAAAGTTAGGTAAATATTCATTTAATTTAGTTAAATTGAATCTTGGTACATGTAAAAGTAAAAAAATGTTTGTTTTATCATTTGATTTTTTTTGTAAATCTAGCTTTCCTTGAATCTTAAAATCATTCGTCTTTAGCACAAACTCACTTTTCAAGTTTTTATTTTCATATACACCACCTATCAAATTACCTATCATATAATAATTATAAATTTTATTTCCAATCAAATCAAAATGAACTCTAAAATGATGGTACCCTCTAAAATTTTCAGAAATCAAATAAACTTTATCGAGTTGTAATTTTTTTCCATTAAGTAAATTAACAGTCAGATCTACATTATCAATATCTATATATCCTAGTTTTTCTATTTGTACAAAATCATCTGTTTGAGACGTAGCTAAATTTTTTAAATCAAAGGCAGGTGCACGATTAACCCCTTCTATAACAAATATGTTTTTATGAATTTCATTTGCTACGAGTTTAACGCCACTAATGTGTACTAAACCAAAAGCTACTTCATGTTTGAAAAGTGCTCTCCATAAATCAAAGCCTATTTCAATTTCTGCAATTGTAAGCGTTACGTGCTGTGTATGAGAATCATATAAAATTACATTTTTTAATTGAAGTACTGGATCTAAATGAGACCAACCAACGGTTACTTTGGAAATAGTAATCGGTTGATGAATTAAATTTGAAATATTACTGGTTAAATTTTCTTGTTTGTTAATAACAGTTGGAATAAATACTAAAATCAAGCATAAAATTGCAAAAATGGAAAGTGCAAATGCAGATAAAATTTTCATACTACGTAGTAATAATGCGTTCAAGCGTTTTTGACCTTTATCTATTTTAACTTAGCTTGTAACGTTGGCGATAATTTTGAAGAATCACATACAACCATGGCCAATAAACAATCGTTAATAACGGTAACAACCAAAATTGCCATGCTAAAATCTTATTACCAGTGACCCCTTGAATCAAGAAAATAACGACTTGATAAGCAAGCATAAAAACACCGATTGTGATTGATTGTTGTATGAGTGGCGAAACACGCATTTGTAAATGCCATTTAAGCGCACAATAAATCAAAATCGATAATGCAAGCGCGTGTTCACCTAAAATAGTACCATTGACTACATCTAGCATTAAACCAGAAAACCAGGCAAGAATTAAACCAACACGATTTGGCAATACAAACGCCCAATATAATACAACTAATGGAACCCATGCTGGGCGGATCCATTGTGCCCATACTGGTAGCGGTAACATCGTTAATATAAAGGCGATCATAATTGTGAATGCAATCAACATAATACGCTTCATCGTCATTTTTGAACCCCAGATGCTTTGGGTACTACTTTAGTTGAAGTATTGGTAGTTACTTGTG
>JBFWPS010000100.1:0-7338 GCA_050249855.1 Gammaproteobacteria bacterium | reverse complement strand
TTATTCCATCGAGCTCTTTGCTTAAACCAGTTGATTAATTTTGTATTTGCTTCTTCATAAGTTGTAGAGTTTATCAAAGTACATTTGTAACCATATCTGTATAATCGAATACCTATATCAGCATCTTCCGTAAGAATGTTTGCATCCCAAGTACCTAATTCTTTTAGTTTATCAGTCTTAAAATGATTACTAGTACCTCCTAACGGAATAAATAACTTTAAATGTGCTATTCCAGCCAGTATTTGATCAAACAGTGTTGTATACTCTATGGTAAATAAACGCGTTAGTATGTTATCACGGCTATTATAAAAATTTAAATGTGCTTGAACGCAAATAAGTTTTTCTTCACCCTTTTTAAAGCAATCAACTACTTTTCTTAATTGATCTGGATCGGGTTGATCTTCAGCATCAAACACAGTTACATACTCTCCTATAGAAAATGCTAATCCATAATTACAAGCTCGAGGTTTTGTCAGAGGTTTCCCTTTTGGCACCAAAAGTACATGAAATTGAATAGGAAGTTCCATTTTTTGAATAACGCTAATTGTTTGTTCATCATCTTGTTCAAGTAACAATTTGATATCAAGTTTATCTGGAGGATAATGAAAATGTTTCAATGATTTAATCAACTGATGGACTATCATTTTGTTTTCATGAAAAAGAGGCACAAGTATGGTATAAAATGGAAGTTCATCATCAGACAAATTTAAATGTTTTTTAGACCTCAAAGGAAAAAGGATATTGATAATTACTAAAATAAATTTATAAATCCATGCTAAAAATGTTCCCAAGGTCAATATGAATGTAACATATAGAAGAGTATATAGTGGCTGATAAACCAACAGACTTAAACCGACATATGCCAACATAAAAAAGAAAATTTTTTCATATTTACTTAATAGTTTTTTTGAATCCAAGTCAGGGTGAATTTTATACAACATATTACTGGCTGAATGTAAATTTTCTTTAAAAAAATGTTTTTCTAAAACAGAAAAAATATTCTGACGTGAAGTGGCCACGATAGAGATGCTTTTTTTACTTTGAAGTGTCCAATAATCTCTAATCAATTTAAGATTATTTTGCTCTGGATTTGAAGTCGCAATAGTTATTGAATCGTCTGATTCTAGAATTGTTATTGCCTGTAGTTTTAAATAAGTATCCAAATATTTGTAATTGAGAATACTTGTATCAATTTCGAAGGAATCTAGTTCAATAAATGGTGATTTTTCATTTTTCGTATTTTTTTCAGAATCGAAATACATAAAATAATCCTAAAATTTAATCCACGCAGCGATGAAAGGAGCAGTTCCTCTGCCCGTATTAGTACCGTAAATATCTTGACTAACACCTGCCTGAAACGCAACATGACCAGTTGCCCAATAAACAATGCTTGGAACTAACTTAAATAAATTATAATTAGGCTGCTCTATACCACTTGGGTTATGGAGAGAGATTGTATTTAATGACTGAAACATTAACTCGACTCTATTATTAGATGATTTCAATCCTGTTGTAAAATCTAAACGGATCTCATCAGCAGCGCCATTAAAATAATGTTGAAAAGCACCCTCAAAATTAGCATACCAGGTGCTTTTATTTTTTGAGTTAAAAACTCCACCAGTGCCATATAGCAAACGACCATTTACATAATATTGTCGTTGTATCACAGCAAATGGGGCAGTAAAAGCGAGAACCGGAGGAAACTTTTGATAAAAAGGAATATTAACTGTAAACTGCGCTGAAAAAGCACTATAGTCCTTTTGCCAAAAAAGATATCTACCGAAAAACTCGCTATTATCAAAATGTATCGCACCAACAATACCCGCATTGGTTATTTGTCTAACAAAAGGATTCATCCCGATTGTTAACTTATCTGTAAGTCCATATTCAAGATATGGATTAAATTCTGACTGATAATAACAAGGAACATCATGCAGGTTACCGCTAGGATCCCAATATTGACAACTCCTATAATATCTTACTAATGGAATCATTAATCCCTTACCCTTGGGCTGTGCCCATGCGCCTGCGTAAGCTAATGATATAAAAACAAATTCAAGCAATAAGAAGACAACAATTTTGTATCGCATTATCATCCTTTTTTCTTTTTATTGAAAAACTTACTAACACCATGTTCTGTCTTGTACCAATAAGTTGGCCTTACAATTAACTCATAAAGTGCATAGAAACTTGCGACAGACATATACATCCAATAAAAAATCATGAAAGGAATGGTGGGAATTAGAAAATAAAGCTTTCGTCGCATAACACCGATGAAATGTGCGGCAGTATACAATAGATTACAATATGAAAAATTAATCCACGCAAATGCCCAAATAATTTTAGGTTGCGTAAAATGTATGGGAAAGAAAAGTGTTCCTAACAATGCAATCCAGAGAGGCAAATTTGCAAGCTGCGCAAAAACACTGCCTCCTACAATAATCTGAAAATGTAAAAAATTCTTTAATCCCAATTGTTTGAATAGCTTTATTGGATGTCTCATATGTACAAAGTAACAAGTTAAATAGCCTTTATTCCAACGTGTTCTTTGTCTTAACCAATTAATTAATCTTGAATTTGCTTCCTCCATCGTTGTTGAATTTGTCACGGTACTTGTATAACCATAACGATATAAACGAATCCCTATATCAGCGTCTTCCGTCACATTGAAAGGATCCCAAGCACCTAACTCTCTCAAACGCGTTGCTTTAAAATGATTACTGGTTCCCCCTAGTGGTATTAACAATTTTAAGCTTGCTATTCCACTTAAAATTTGATCGAACAATGTAGTATATTCAATCGTAAAAAATCGTGATAATAAATTATCACGCGCATTATAAAAATTTAGAATCGCTTGAACACAAACAAGTTTTTCATCACCTTCTTGAAAACATTGAACTACCTTCTTCAATTGTCCTAGATCAGGTAAGTCTTCCGCATCATAAATCGTTACATACTCACCTATAGCGAATAACAAACCATAATTACAAGCTCTAGGTTTTGATCGAGGCTCACCCGGTGGAACATACACCACATGAAAATTTGAAGGCAATTCAAAATTACGAATTACACTCGAACTTTGCTCATCATTATCCTCTAGTAATATTTTAATATCGAGCTTATCAGGGGGATAATTTAAACTACTTAAGGAGGTGATTAATTGTTTGATGATTGACTCATTCTCCCGCAAAAGGGGGACAAGTACGGTATAAATAGGTAACTGCTCGTCATTTAACATTAACGTGAATTTTGGATTATTAATTGGCTTGATAATATTAATCACTGTTAAGAAAAATTTATAACCCCAACATAAAAATGTTCCCAATGTTAAAGCAACAGTTCCAAAAAGTATTGTATTTTTAGGATAAAAAACAAAACCTGAAATCAGCACATAAATTAAAACTAAGAGCGCTATTCTTTCTGCAACATTGAAGATACGTTTTGCACTCATCTTTGGATTGAGATCATTGAATCCATAACTTGCTTTATGTACATTTTCTTTTACAAATACTTGTGAAAGAACATCTAAAATATCTTGTCTTGATGCAACAACAATCTTAACATTTTTACCAGAACCTTTACTCCAAAATTCTGTAATGGATTCGCAATTCTCAACTGATGGATTAGAAGTAGCAATTGTTAATGCGTCAGGATCACTTGCGATCGGAATTGCTTGCAATTTCAAATATTGTTCTGATAAATTTATGTCAAATAGCTCTGGTTCAATCTGAACCTTGCTAAGCAACTTAAATTCCAATTTATGTGAGCGTGCAAGTGCAGAGTAATGATTTATAACACTCTGAGTTGTAGCTGAAATATACTTATCAACCACCATAAACACCCTCTAACATTCATTGAAATAAATTTTGCTCAAATACTGGCTTTAAGCTTAAAAGGATAACACATTATTTTTGATTAAAAAATTTAAAATTTTTCTTTATAAATGAAAGGCTAAAATGATAAATTATATCACTTAGGAAAAACAGCGCCGTCACAAGCCAGCTTAGCGAAGCAATCCAGAGCTGACTATGAATTTTGATGCAGCACTAGATTGCAACACCCCGCAAACAACGCGGACCTCGCAATGATGGCGCTGTTTTTCATAAGTCCTACAGTATTTAAAGGTTTAGACAATTAAGGATTTTATTTTGATTATTCCCGTCATTCTAGCAGGTGGCTATGGCTCTCGATTATGGCCACTTTCAAGACAAAGTTTACCTAAACAGCTCGTACCATTAACGAACAAACATACTCCCTTAGAAACTACTCTTTTGCTAATAAAGAAGTTACATAGTTCAACTAATCCTATTGTGATTGGTCAAGCTGATCAACGCTTCATCATTGCGCGACAAATCGACGAGACTTCTAATGGCAAACATCCAAGTATTCTTCTTGAACCTGAATCGTACAATACAGCCATTAGTGTGGCTCTAACATCTATTTTTATCTCTAGACAGAGTAATGATGATCCTCTAATGCTAGTACTACCTTCAGATCATTACATTCCGAATAATAACGCTTTCTTTGAAATACTCAAGGAAGCGACAGAAGAAGCGAGGAGTGGAAAATTAATAACCTTTGGTATTAAACCAACCGCGCCACAAACAGGTTATGGTTATATCAAGGCAGGTAAAAAACTATACAATAATATCGCATATCATATTAATGAATTCGTAGAAAAACCGAACGCTCAGGACGCAGAAGCTTTCATTGCTTCTGAAAAATATTTTTGGAACAGTGGAATCTTTCTATTCCGTGTATCAACTATACTTAATGAACTAAAAAAGCACGCACCTAAACTTTTTCAACTTTGTGAAAACGCTGTTTCTAACTTACGAGAAGAAAATAATTTCATATTTTTTGATAAAACAGAAGCATGGGAACACCTCCCTAATCTATCAATCGACAAAGCAGTCTTTGAAAAAACTGACCTAGGTGTTGTATTCCCATTTTCTGGGGAATGGGCTGATTTAGGTTGTTGGAAGTCACTTTATGATATAGGGAAAAAAGATAAAGATGAAAATGTAACTCATGGCAATGTCGTTAATTTTGATACTAAAAAATCCTATCTATATTCTGATAAACGATTGCTGGTAACCGTCGGTCTTGAAAACTGTTTAGTGATAGAAACATCTGATGCAGTACTTGTTGCCAATCTAGATAAAACCGAAGAAATAAAAGAAGTTGTTCAATTCCTCTTAAAAAAAGGACATGAAGAAGCTAAAACACATCCAATTATTCATCGTCCTTGGGGTTATTATGAAGTCATTGAAAAATCTGACCGATATCAAGTAAAACATATACATATCAAACCAGGGGAAGTTATTTCTTTACAAATGCATTATCATCGTTCAGAACATTGGATCATTGTAGGTGGTTCTGCTCGCGTTACTAAGGATGATGAAATATTGTTTGTTTCAGAAAATGAATCTGTTTACATCCCTCAGGGAGTCAAACATCGCCTAGAAAACCCTGGGAAAATTCCGCTACACCTGATTGAAATTCAAACAGGTGGTTATTTAGGGGAAGATGATATTGTGCGATTTGAAGATCGCTATAATAGAAAATAATGATGAAATATCAAATTCCCAAAGATATTCCCCTTTCAATTTTCAGAACCTATGATATTCGTGGCATTGTTGATGAAACTTTAACGAATGATATGGTTTATGCACTTGGTCTTGCTATTGGTAGCAAAATAAAAAATGAAAATGGTCATGAAGTATTAATCGCTCGTGATGGACGTTTATCAAGTGGTTCTTTTTCACAAGCATTATGTACTGGTTTACTCGAAAGTGGTTGTGATGTGATTGATCTTGGCATCGTACCAACACCTGTTCTGTATTTTGCTACTTTTACATTTTCAACTAATTCTGGCGTCATGATCACAGGTAGTCACAATCCTTCAAATCATAATGGCTTAAAAATTGTTGTGTCAGGAAGAACATTATCTGAAAATGAAATTTATCAACTCCATACTTGCATTTGTGAAAAAAAATTCACGAAAGGCAGTGGAGAATATACTCAAATTGAGATTTTACCAAACTATACCAATAAAATTAAAAATGATATTAGAATTAAAAAACCTCTCCAACTCGTGATTGATTGCGGTAATGGTGTAACAAGTGTTATTGCTTCAAAACTTTTTGAAAATTTAGGTTGTAAAATAACGACATTATATTGTGAACTTGATGGAACCTTCCCCAATCATTTTCCTGATCCAAGCAAACCTGAAAATTTACAAGATTTAATTAATACCGTTATAAAAACAAAAGCTGACCTTGGTCTTGCATTTGATGGTGATGGTGATAGATTGGCCGTTATCACGAATAAAGGGGAAATCATTTGGCCTGATCGAGTATTAATGCTATTGGCTAGTGAAATCTTAAAAACAAATTCAGGCGCAACAATCCTCTATGATGTAAAATGCACCATTTATTTAGAAAAGATAATCCAAGATCATGGCGGCAAACCATTGATGTACAAAACGGGACATTCTCTTATAAAATCTAAATTACAAGAAATTAAAGCGCCACTTGCGGGAGAAATGAGTGGTCATTTCTTCTATAATGACTCACGTTGGTTCGGTTTTGATGATGGAATATATACTGCGGCAAGATTATTAGAAATTTTAAGTGATAGTAATAAATCCTCTTCAGAAATATTCCATGCATTACCCAATAGTTTTAATACGCCTGAATTAAATATAATGATTAGTGATGAACGAAAATTTGAATTTATGAAAAAATTTAAAAAAGAAAGCTCATTTCCTAATGCGAAACTAATAACCATAGATGGTTTACGCGTTGAATTTGATTTTGGTTGGGGTTTAATACGTCCTTCAAATACAACTGCCTGTTTAGTACTTCGATTTGAAGCAGATACATTAGCAAACCTAAAACGTATTCAATCTATATTTCGTGAACAAATACTTTTGATTGATAAAAATTTAATTGTACCATTTTAGATAATTACATCCTCGAGTTGATTTATATCACGCCAACTTAATATCTGAGCTCCCGTTCTTTTTTGACTTGAATCGCCAGCATAAATTAAATAATTATCATCCTGTATATTTGAAATTGATTT
Organism: Gammaproteobacteria bacterium; assembly: GCA_050249855.1. Classification (GTDB taxonomy): domain Bacteria; phylum Pseudomonadota; class Gammaproteobacteria; order JBGSLN01; family JBGSLN01; genus JBFWPS01. Next base: position 249 of record JBFWPS010000100.1, on the reverse strand, counting down.
CCAATAATTCAAAGCTGAAAAATAATTCTGATTAATTGTTTTACCAGCTTTTACTTCAAGAGCTATTAATCGATTTGCTTGTTCAATTACACAATCAACCTCATGTCCATGATTATCTCTCCAAAAATATAAATTAGATAACATACCGTAATTAAATCGCATTTTTAAAAGCTCGCAAATAACGAAATTCTCAAAAATATTTCCTTTTAAATAATGTGAATTAAGTTGCTCAAATGTTTGTATTTTTAA
>JBFWPS010000099.1:0-7346 GCA_050249855.1 Gammaproteobacteria bacterium | reverse complement strand
GCAAATACTGCTCCGGTGAATCCACCTGCTAAAGGCGTTAATCCTGTACCGGTGACTGTTCCAAGTAATGGAGTTATGCCAAATGGTGTTAAACCTGCGCCAGCGAATGGTTCAGCACCTGCACCACAACAACCAAAAACAACACCTACTGTGGAGCAACTTAAAGTTGCTCCACAGTAGGTAGATTTTACGCCCCTCACCCCAACCGTCTCTCCCAACTTGTTGGGGGAGACGGTTGGGGTGAGGGGGGTAAAATAAACATACAAACTATCCCTATATTTCAGCAAATCTGTTTCAGTTTTTGTTTCTGTTGCGCAAACTAACAATGCTTCGCCTAATTCTGGATAATCAGATGTTAGTGAGAAACCACCTTGAATACCTTTTTTATTTAATTCTTGCAATATTTCATGAACAGGTTTTTTAAAACGAATAACAAATTCATGGAAACAGGGTTGATCAAATACAATTTCTACTGAAGGTAATTCTGATAGTAATTGACGTAAACGAATTGCATTACGATGACTTGCGCTTGCTACAGCATGTAAGCCATTGGGCCCCATTAAACTCATATAAATAGTAGCAGCAGTGACTAGTAAACCTTGATTGGTACATATATTAGAAGTTGCTTTAGAACGACGAATATGTTGTTCACGTGCTTGTAAAGTGAGTGTAAATCCTGTTTTACCATCGCTATCTATGGTTCTACCTACAATTCTTCCAGGCATTTGTCTTGCATGTTCTTGTTTGCAACACATAAAACCGAAATAAGGTCCACCTGATGCGAGTGGTACACCTAAAGCTTGTCCTTCTCCACATGCGATGTCAACACCATGTTCTCCCCATGAACCTGGTTCCTTTAAAAGAGCCATTGCTGTAGGGTTAACACAAGCAATCGCAAGTGCATTATTTGCATGAGCAAATCTGGTTAATGCATCAACATCTTCTAAAACACCAAAAAAATTAGGTTGAGGAATTACAAGTGCTGTGATTTCTTCTTCTGCTAATTTTTCGAGAGAGGAAAAAGAAATTTTTCCTGTTTTTGTATCATAAGGAATATCAACTAATTCAATGCCTTGTGGTTCTATGATGGTTTTAACAGTTTTACGATAATAAGGATGTAAATTTTTAGGAAGTAAAATTCTTTTTAGTTTAGCTTTTTTTTGGCAACGAACAGCCATCAATATTGCTTCAGCCAATGCAGAAGCACCGTCATAAAGTGAAGCATTGGATACGGCTAGTCCCATTAAACTAGCCATCATGGTTTGATATTCATATATTAATTGAAGTGTTCCTTGACTCGCCTCAGCTTGATAAGGGGTATAAGCAGTTAAAAATTCACCACGACTAGCAATTTGCCAAACAGCGGCGGGAATATGATGTTCATATGCGCCTGCTCCGATAAAGCAGAAGCCCGCTTGATCTTGCTTAGCAAGTTCGTTCATTTCGCGAACAAGCTCCATTTCTGTAGTAGCTTCGGGTACTATGTTTGCATTTAAACCTTGTGAGCGTAAATTAACCGGAATTTCAGAAAATAAACTTTCAATCGATTCAGCACCTATTAGTTTGAGCATTTGCTGAATATCAGTTTCAGTATGGGGAGTGAAAGCCATTTCAGGTACCTCATGGTTGGGGTTAAAATGATGTAGTATACTCTCTCAAATAGTACTTATCTAAGGGTTTTTTATGCTCATTGAATTAAACATTAAACACTTCGCTTTGATAGAAAATTTACATTTAAATTTTCAAACCGGGATGACCGTTATTACTGGCGAAACTGGAGCAGGTAAATCAATTTTAATTGATGCAATAGAACTGGCACTTGGTGCGCGTTTAGATGGTACGATTGTGCAACCCGGTGCAGATCGTTGTGATCTTAGTATTTCATTTGATATTCGTGATAATCACGTAGCACAATCTTGGTTAAAAACACATGAAATAAATCTTGTCGATGATCTATGTGTTTTAAGACGAGTAATCAATACGGATAATCGCAGTCGATGTTATATCAATGATCAACCAATGACATTACAAAAACTAATCGAATTAGGTACATTTTTGATTACTATTCATGGACAAAATGCTCATCAACTTTTATTGAAGTCAGAAAATCAACGTCATATTCTTGATGAATATGCAGGACAAGTTGAATTAGTAAAAAATGTTTCACAACTGTATTCTCAATGGAAAGAAGTAAGTGAAAGAATCAAAGCATTAATGAATTTAGATCATGAACGTGTTCAACGAAAAGAATTTATTTTGTTTCAGTTAAGTGAACTACAAACATTAGCTTTAAAAGAAAATGAAGTTGAACTATTAACACAAAATCATAAGCAACTTGCACAAGCAGATAGTATCTTAGCAAATAGCCAGCAGACTTTAAATTGTTTGGTTGAAGGTGAAAACCATACCGCTTTAAGTCTTCTACAAAACGCGTTGAAATTTTTGCATGCAAACAAAGTTTCTCACCCTCAATTAGATAATTGTCAAAAAATATTAGAAAATGCAATTATATTGCTTCAAGAAGCAATTGCAGAATTAAATATGGTTTTATCAAAAATTGAAAATAACCCGATGCAATTACAAGAAATTGAAATGCGTATTGCTGCTATTCATGAGCTAGCAAGAAAACATAGAGTTTCACCTGAAATGTTATTGGAACTACAAAAAAAACTTGAAATAGAATTATCACAAATCGACAATAGCGATGAAACTTTGAAAGGCTTACAAGCACAACTAGGCGATCTAGAAAAACAATATTTCAAAGCAGCAAAAAAACTGACTGCTATTAGACAAGAAAATAGTAGTATATTAACAAAGCTTGTTACTGAAAATATGAAGCAATTAGGAATGGAAGGTGGTAAATTTGAAGTGGTATTATTACCTGAAGAAGATAAAATACCCCATTTTAGTGGTTTAGAAACGGTTACTTTTTTCGTATCTGCAAATCCTGGTATGCCTATGCAACCACTTTCAAAAGTGGCATCGGGTGGCGAATTATCTCGAATTAGTTTAGCACTTGAAACCATTATTGCTTCTAAAGTTGAAACACCGGCGTTAATTTTTGATGAAGTGGATGTAGGCATTGGTGGTAAAACTGCAGAAATGGTTGGACGTATGTTACGTACTTTAGCTAAAACTGCTCAAGTCATTTGTATTACACATCAACCACAAGTGGCCGCAATCGGTCAGCATCATCTACGTGTTCATAAAGAACAAATGAAATCTAAAACAACCACACAAATTACTTTATTATCTAAAGATGAGAAAATACAGGAATTAGCTAGGATGTTAGGTGGCATCAAGCTAACTCCTCAAACGCTGGCCCATGCGGAAGAAATGCTTGCTGAGCATGGTTAGAATTTATCCATAATGATGGGCACACGTGCACACTCCTTATCCTCAAAAAGAGAGGGTGAGGTGAAGGGGAGGAGAATAATCATATACCCCTTCATGCCAACCTTCTCCCCCTAAAGTGGGAGAAGGAGTGGTTTTCATTTTGAACCTACGAATTTTAATTTAAATCAAATTTTATACAGATTGATTTTTTTGTGTTATAATCGTACTTTTTATGACAGTTCTATTTTGGAACGGTACAAAATTAGGAACATTTGAACATGCTAAGATTGGAAGAAAATACACCATTACCCATCTCACAACAAAAGAGGTTGATTCAAATCCGACTAGGTAATAGTTTGGGTCAGCGTTTGCGTGATAAGAATCAAACATTCGCGTGTTTTGATATAATCGATTTTGAAAATACTGATCATCAAGCACTATTGGTATTGTTGATGGCGTTAGAAAAAGAACGCTATTTTTTACGCTTTACAGAAGAACAAACAAATTCAGATCAAATTCTTGTTCAATGGCGAAATTTTATTAATACGAAGAGTCTTGATGTCAATTTAAAAGGTATTGAAGTTGATGCGAATAGGTTTGGGGCAGCATATATGCATAAAAGAACGGCCAATATGGCTGAACTTCAAACGGGGGTTTCATTACCTAGTATCCCTTCAGCAGCATCGAGCAACCCATCTAAAAAAACCAATATGGATGATCTTCTCTTTGCTAGACGATATAGAACAACAAGCAATTTAACTCTTCCTACGAGTTCATCAACGCAAACAACAAACAAAAGTTCTCTAAACCAAAGTAAAAAAAGAAGAAGAACACACAGTATCCGTGGCGGTCGTTCGAATTATGCGGCGAATTTTTCAAAAAACGAACATTCATTGTTTCAAAATCTTGAAACAGAAGATCAACCAACATTTGATCCAAGCTTAGTTGAGTATAAGAGTAAGTCTATAGAACCTAAATAGAATTAGTAATGTTCTCTACCTGTCAATGCTCTTGATAATGTTCCACCATCGATGTATTCCAGTTCACCACCTACTGGTACACCATAAGCAATACGAGAAGTTTTTATTTTACGTTGTTTTGCAAGTTCTGCAATATAATGTGCAGTTGCTTCGCCTTCAACCGTTGGATTGGTTGCTAAAATCACTTCCTGAATTGAATTTTCATTAAGTCTAGTTATTAATAAATCAATGCCAATTTCATTTGGACCTATCCCATCAATGGGTGATAAATGTCCACCTAAAACAAAATAATAACCTTGAAAACAAGCGGTTTGTTCAATTGCAACAACGTCTGCCGGTGTTTCAACCACACAAAGTAAATTAGCTTCTCTACGTGATTGTTGACACAAATGACAAATTTCAGTTTCGCTGAAATTCCGACAACGCTGACAATGCGCAATGTTATTAATGGCTTTATCTAATAATTTTGATAATTCAATACCACCTTCTCGATTTCGTTCTAGAATATGAAATGCCATTCGTTGCGCTGTTTTAGGACCAACACCAGGTAAGCAACGAAAAGCTTCTATTAGCTGATTAACAAGAGGAGTATGCATATTAATATTTTTTAGTTAAAAAACCCACATTATTTATCTAAAAGAATATTTATGTGGGTTTGAAATATGTTTTATTTACATTTAATTATTTATCATCTTCAAATGGTGATTTGAATCCAGGTGGTAAGTTGATCATATCAGATAATTTACCCATTTCACTTTTAGTGGCTGCATCAATTTTTTTCTTAGCAGCATTCCAAGCGGCTGTTATTAAATCTTCTAAAACTTCTTTATCACCAGACATCAAACTTGGGTCGATTTCTGTTTTTTTGGCTTCAAAGCTACCATCCAAAGTTGCTTTAACTAAACCACCACCAGCTTCACCTGTTACGAGTGTTTGTGCGAGTTGTTTTTTCGCTGTTTCCATTTGCGATTGCATTTGTTGTGCTTGCTTTAAGAGTTGTTTAAGATCAACGGACATAATTACTCCTTAGTATCGATTGGTTCAATGGTGTGTTCTAATATTTTTCCATCAAAAGCGTTTAAAATATTTTGAACATTTTTATCATTTTCAAGAGATTGTTTTGCCTGCAAATGTTTCTCAGAATTTTTTTCTCGTAATAGTCGTGCAGGGGACAAAATAGCCTCTTTAGAGGAAGTTATAGTAACACGAATAGGACGTTTTAGGTATTGTTGTATTGCTTCTGTAATACGTGTAGTCAAAGTTGGATTCAATAACGTGGCTTGCTCTCCGTCAAGGACAAGTTCTATACTGTTTTCAGTTTGTGATTGAATCACACAGTGACTTACCAGGGTTTGAGCTAGCCCCTTTAATTCTAAATGGGGAATCATAGATGCCCAGTCAAAAACAGTATGATTTGCTTCCATGATGGGTTCTATTTTGGTTTTTGTCGGTGTTGTTTGTGGGGTATGGATTGGTTCAGCAACAATATCCATAGGTGCAAAAGCTAACATGCGAAATAAAATCATTTCTAAACCTAAACGCATACTAGGTGCTAAAGGTAAATCTCGTTTCCCAATTAATGCAATTTGATAAAAAAGTTGAATGGCTTCTTTTTTAAAATTTTTGGAAAACTGTTTAAGGGTTGTTGCATCAAAGTCATCAAAGTGTATATCAGCAGTTTCTTGAAGTATTGCAATATGATGTAAAAAAATGAGTAATTGTTCTAATACTTGATTGAAATCTAAAGCACGTTCAGCAATGTTTTGAATGATTTTAAGAATCATTTTTGCGTCATGCATTTGTAACGCACTCATGATTTCGTAAATATAAGTTTGTTCAATCATTCCGAGCATTTTGGCTGTATCTTCACTACGAACTTGATTATTTCCAAAAGCAATAGCTTGATCTAAAAGGCTTAATGCATCACGCATACTGCCATTAGCCGCTTGTGCAAGATGATGGAGTGCATCTGTTTCATAACTGATTTTTTCGGCATTTAATATATCGATTAATCGTTGTTGTATTAATTCAGGTGACAGTGCTTTTAAATTAAATTGAAGACAACGTGATAAAACTGTAATTGGCAATTTTTGCGGATCAGTCGTTGCTAATAAAAAAATGACATGTTCTGGAGGTTCTTCTAAAGTTTTTAACAAAGCGTTAAAACTATGTCCTGAAAGCATGTGTACTTCATCGATTAAATAAATTTTGTAGCGGCCTTGTGTGGGCGCATAAGGAACATTATCTAAAAGTTCTCTGGTGTCTTCTACTTTGGTGCGAGAAGCGGCATCAATTTCAATTAAATCTACAAATCGACCTTGATCGATAGACAAGCAAATGCTGCATTGTTCACATGGCGTTGCTGTAGGGCCTGTTTCACAATTGAAGCATTTTGCTAGAATTCTAGCGAGTGTTGTTTTTCCAACACCACGAGTACCTGTAAATAAATAAGCATGATGATAACGTCCATGAGCAAGACCATTCGATAAGGCTTGTAAAACATGGGTTTGTCCAACCATGTCTGTGAAACTTTTGGGTCGCCATTTGCGTGCTAGTACTTGATAAGTCATAGGATTCAGGTATTAAGTGTAATTTTTATTCATATTTAAGAAGAGGTGGCGGACAGCAGCCACACCATCGCACATGTTTTAACCACTGCCGCTGCTTCCTTCCGGACCTGACGGGGTTCATGATCTCGCATTGCGAGGGAACCGATGCCACCACCGTGCGTAGTTTAAGCGACGGGCGTTAGAAGCGCAAGATGCAATGATTCATTGTCATACTGGACCCACGAAAAACAAAACCGTCATTGCGAGGCCCGCGTTCTTTGCGGGCCGTGGCAATCTAGTACTGAGTTGATTTAGATATCCATTACTGGATTGTCACGCATGAGCGTAGCTCCTGCTCGCAGCATCTATATTCTAAGTCAACAAAAAAATTATTTTTCTAGTATTGGTACCCAGGGTGTTTGACGCTGAGCAATACTTCTTAATGTAAACAATAACTTGTGTGCGACAGCTATCAAAGCTA
>JBFWPS010000098.1:0-7369 GCA_050249855.1 Gammaproteobacteria bacterium | reverse complement strand
GCCTTTTTGAAATTCTAGCTAATTCTTCATCCCTAAGCCAACGATAAAGTTGACGTTGTTCATCCCTGCTGATAACAGGGGTACTAGGGAAAAAACGTAGCATTAAACCAAACTTACTATTTTTTACTACACAGTTTGGAACTACTTGTGCACCTTTGGCTGCACCAAAAAGAGAATAACTAGTGTCTCGCACAGTAAGTGGTAATAATCTTCGCTCACTATCATAAATGCGTTTTGCTGCTAAACTCTGTATTTGGTATGGTGCTCTAAAGACTGATTCTAAATAAGCTTTCACTTTCGGATCTTCATCCCTAAAACTTTGTTGTGAAACATGTCCAATAATCTTAGGATAAATTTTCACTTTACCTTTATCATTGGTGTAGGGCGGTGGTTCTTTATGGTAGGCTTTGCCAAGACAATCTGACTCATCTGAACGTATAACAATACTTGCAACTCGATCTAAATGTTGATGACTATTCGATTTGATTTCAGGAACATTAATAAATGTTATATAAAAAGTATGTACTGGTTTGCCCTTAATTCCATAGCCAGTATCAATAAACAACTGTTCATTATCAGAAAGAGAACCAATTAGTTGACATAATGCAGAAAAAAATAAATCTTTAACTTGTATTTCAGGTGGAGTGTAATCTTTATCAAAAGCTTTAAGATTATCTCGTACTTTTCTAAAAAAATAGGCTCTTATCATTAAAAATATTTCTTCAAATAATAACTGTTCTAGCTCATTCGTTTTGAACAGTGATGTCCCATTCTTAGAATTCAAGGGAATAATCTCTGAAGGAATAAACCCTAGTTTATAATCAACGTAGATCTGTAAAAACACAAAGATTCTCGAAGCGAGAAAATCAAGTGTATTCCAACCATGTAGTTGCTTACCTTTAACAAAATCAACATCAACTGAAACTGTCCCATCTGGGTTCTCTTTAATAGCAAGCCAATCCTCTGTTTTGATTCCCGTTTTATCTTTCAACATAAATTCGTAACATTCCGAATCGAATAAGACTGTAGTAACACCTAAAATATTGCATGTTACTTTTAAAACACGTTCAGCAAGGTCTTCATATTGTCCTGGTTCGTAATTAGTATGAATGTCAGTAAGTAATTGTGTCAAAGAAGTCTCTAGTTCTTTACGGGTAAAACTAACAGCTCTTAATACAAATTCAGCCAGTGGTAAATCTTTATATCTTGTTAAATCATTTATGACGCTAGTTAATTTTTGACTTCTATTATCAGCGAATGGAATTGCTTGTAAACGAACCTGCAAATCTCGTCGCTTCAACATTTTTTCAGCTTTAGTGATTTTATTCATCTCAATCGCGACATCTATGCTACTAAAACTTTTTGATAACTCCAGAATACAGATGAAAAAATTCTCTTCAGTTGTATCATTGTGTATAATTGTTTGCCTTATATCTTGTTTATAATTTCGCTCGAAATCTTCAATTTCAAGTTCATAATTTAAATTTGCCACTGCTCTTTCTCGGTAACTTTGATTACACGTATTAAGAATTAAACGAACTGATATGAGCAATAATCTTGAAAACTGTAATAGTTCGTTTCTAGATGGGTTCTGCTTATATAAATTTAGTAAAAGACGAGCGAAATAAAACATTGTATCAGCAATTTTTGGTTGCTGTAGAATATCATGGTCAAAGTATTCACGTTTTTGAATAGCCAGTGCATTTTGCAAACTTTCAAGAGCTTTAGAAAATTTATTAGTTGACAAATAACATGCTGCAATATTCCTATACAATAAAGCTGCTAATAATATTTTTCTACCTGCATCTTTTCCATCCATTGTTCTCAAAGCTCTATCATAAAATTCTAAAGCTTTTGGTATATTCTTTACTCTCTTAAAATAATAATCGCCTAATAAAAACCAAAAATGTAAATGTTTAAAGTAGTCATTCTCGAAAAATTTTAGATTCTCTTGGTAAAATGACTCTAGATTGTTTATAAAAGCAGGATCATCATCTTCATATCGAAAGCGGTAAAGCCTAAGTGACACTTCAAATCTCTTAATGTCATCTGAAGAATCTTTTACTTTTGATGAACGGATCCATGCTGCAATCTCATCAAATTTAAGTAAGATTTGTATATCACTTAGTCCTAAACCATCGAAGAGAAAACAAGATAAATAACGTATACTCACATCAGCTATACGTATTTGTAAATCATGACTAGGTAATTTACTATAACAGCCCTGCATAACAGTTTTAATTTGGAAAAGAATCTCGCTAGCTTCACTAAATTTTCCTTTATATAAAAGAATACGAGACTGTAATTCAAGACATTCAACACGATCATTATCATAATAAGTATTTCCGTATACATCTTGATAAATCTGCCATGCAGCTTTTGCATCATCTAAAGCTTCAGAATATTTTTTCATTTCATAATGATATAAAGCTCTTAAAAAGAAATATATACCACAGTCAGGATCAGTTTTATCTGGATATATACTAGTTAATAAACCTTTTTCAGTGTCATCATCATATAAATTATTTAAGATTTTATATCCTTCGTCAAACAATACAGTTCGAAATGGGTTTACTGATCTTAATGCCAATAAAATATTTATTCTTGCTTGGATTAAACGTATTTTAAAATAGCGTGCATACTCGCCTGTATTCGCAGTTAATTCTTTCGTTTTCTCATTATCAACAAATCCAATCAAACCTAAAGGTCTATAAAAAAGATCTTCGCATATATACCCTATAATCGTTGAGTAACTCTTATTTTGAAGTGCTGTATGTATTCGTTGAGTATTATGTTCGACATTGATTTGGCGAAATGGCTGTAAAATATTTGCTTCAAAAAACTTTCCAGTAGAGGGAGCATCAAGAAGCACTAAAGGGTTGATTGAAAGTTGACTGTAATATGCGGCACATACTCTTGCGGTTAGAAACTCACTACGAAGTACTAAAACATCCTCATTGGAACCTATTTGACTTTCAGTAGACCAATTTAAAATTTCTCTAAGTTTTGTATGGGCATTTTCAAAATTAAGGTAATCATATACATAACACATAGCCTCAACAAAAGATGCAAGTCCTATCCCTTCTATGAATCCTATATCAACAGAGTTTCGCAGTCTTACTTGTGTTTCAGGCACCCTTAATAATTGTTGCGAACGACTCATTGATGAACGCCTTATTGGTTTTTCAACGGTCAGTTTAATCTGTGGTTCTGAAAGTACATTTTTAACTAATTTCAACGCGTTATGATAGTCGCCAGATAAAAAATAGGCATAAGCAAGATTTGCTTTAATAATAATTCTTTGTTCAACCGGATACTCTTTAACATCGATATTTATTTTATCTAAAAAATATTTAGCACCATATGGATCTCTTAAATGATAGAGAAGAAAAGCAATAAAACACACAAACAATGGATATGAATCAGCTACGATTGATAAATCTTCATCAATAATCTTTGAAAAATAAAAATGAACATGTGGAAAGTATTGTATGGCCGAAGTCACCGTATCCATTTTATTACGACGATATTTAAAATGTATCATTAAAAAATTAATCAATGTAGGTTTCTTTTTAATATCAAGTATTCTTGCATTATTTTTTACATCAGCTGAGCTCAATACTAAACTTAACGCTTTTGATATCAGCGGATGTATTGTATAAATACTCTCATTTAAAATATCTTTATATTTTGATTCGGAGAGAAGGCTACTTCTTATCAATTTATTTATTAGTAGTGAAGCTTCATTATCACAATCCATTCTCTGTTTATTTTGCGTAACGAACGATATTCCGTCGCTAATTATCTTACGATTAAGATACTTAATATCCAATAAAAGTAATAACTGGACGACTGCTCTTTCTTGGTCAGTAAAACTATCATGTAAAATATGCTTTTTTACAAGTCCACTGATTGCATCATTCCGAGTTGGTGTTTTAGACAGATAGTCAACAATTTGAGTGCAAACTGTAAAACTGCCTCTTTGAGTAATCTTTCTTTGAGCTGCTGAACAATAAAAAAATGCAGAAACAGCTAATTCAAAAACCAATGGGTCATGAATTGCATTATTTTCAATCTCAGTTTGAGTTGACAATCCCAATGCACAAAATCGTTTAAAAAATCCATCATCAAAATATCGAGCCATTTGATTAAAACCGGGATGATGGGCTGGGGTCAAATCTAAAATTGACATTTTTTTATCATTTGTACTTTGAATAAATTTATGCTTGGTATCAACATCAACTTCTGCAGGTATAAAGATTACAACACATTTACTTACAACTATCCCCATAATAACTTGAGTTAATTTTGAATCTTCTAAATTGATATTATCTAGAATTAAAAGTACTGTTTGGTTATCAATACTCTCTTGGAATATCATCCAAAAACTTTTATTGGTATTATAAGTAATTTTTTTATCAGTAAGATATTTATGTACTTGATATTCAAACAATGCCAAACTACCACAATCAAACCAAAGTTTAGTACCACCCCAACCTTGAGAATAATGTGCAACTAATTGTGTTTTACCGTATCCTGATGGACCTTGTATAACAATTCGATTTTTTTTATCATCTATCATTTTCGAAAGTTTCGATAATTTATCAGGTAAATAACTATTACCTATAACAATTGGTTCTGCCAAACGATAGGGAAAATCTCGAAAATTTGGCTTTATTGCTCTACCATTGATTTGAGTACGTTTTAAACTGTAAAATGTTCCTCTATGCAAACTATTATTACTTCCGCGAATATTCTTTTCATAGACAGGAGGTATTTTTAAATGAGCATTTGAATCCAACTTTGGATTCTTTGTTAAAATAGCATTAATTATACTCATCAACATCTGTCTGAGTTCATTCGTAACAGGAAATTTTGCTGCGATTATCAAGTTAATTGTATCGATTGCCAGATGCTGTGCTCTGGGATAAGTACATGAATCAATATATACTGATATTGTATCTATAAATTCATTTTCAGATATTTCTTTCAGCGCAAAAGCCACAACCGCACTAAAGTTTTTCAGATAAAATTCATCTTTTTCATTTAAATCTAAACTTTTTGATTCAACATCAAGATTAATGCTTGTTAAATTTGATTTCGCCCTAGTTAATGCTTCTAATGCTTTTTCTCTCTCATTTGCATTATTAGATCTAATTGCATCATGAAAATCAGACCTTGCTTCTAGTAAAAGCAACCTTACTTGCAATTGCCTATTTACCTGATCAGGGATGGTAGAAAAAAATTGACGCGCAAGAATAATGCATTCTTCAGCTTGAAAAATTTCGTTTTTATCTAAATACGCTTCTGCTAACCCCATATATACATATACTGTATCAATTATGATTTCAAAATAATGAGGATAGATCTGATTTAATAAATCTTTACAAAATTGGCAAGCTTTAATTGCTTCGTCACTTCGACCATAAATTCGATGTAATTCAGCCATTAAACGCTGAATTCTTACTCGATTGACGTGTTTGTTAGTAAAATTATATTTTTTTTCAAGTTCAGTTTGGAAGATACTAGCATCATAAATTTGTTTTTCAGCTTCTTCATAATTTGATAATGCAAAAGAACATTCTGCTTCAAGTATTTTTAAACTAATGCTTTCAAAACTATCGAACTGATATCTAGCAACGCTTCGTAAGCTTTCACTCGCAGGTACAGTTTCACCTAATGTGATCTGTGAACGTGCTAAACGAATCAGACTACCATTATCGTTTTTTTGATTAGATGCTATCACTCTAAATATCGCTTTTGCTTCATCGAAGCGACCTAAATCATAATAAATTGCACCTATTTCAGCTAGACTCATCAAGGTTCGCGGATGATTTATCAAAACTTTAAATGCTTGCTGTACAGTAGTATCTTGCAATTCTAATAATTCAACCCCTGATGTTTCCGGGTAAACGTTTTTTAATCTTGCAACATTGATTAACATTCCTTCACGAAAGCATATTAATGCATTACGTAAAAATCCTTGTTTGTAAAATGTAATGCCTAAATAATGCATGATTCTAGACAACAATGAATGATGATATCTAATATATGGTGTATCTTTATTAAAGATTTCAGTAATAAGCTTATTTTTATCAACGGCAGTTATATCTGTTAATTCTGAAGCTGGAATTCTATTCAAAGCTAATGTTTGAAATTTTTGATGCGTACGAAATAATTCTCGCTGAGCTTCTTTTATCATATAGCGATCAATATAAGATAAGGCAAGATGTAAATTTCGCTCGATCATGATACGACTTTCATTGCCTATAAAACATGAAAATCGTTCTAGCTTATCATAACTCTGAGTGACAAATGACCCTTTATCTGTAACATTTTTTATTTTAGCTAACTCTAATTTACAAATCGCTATCCTTCTAAGCTGCGTTCCTTGTTGTAGAGAAGAACTAGCATCTTGAATAACTCTCTTGAAATATACAATTGCTTCATTAAAATTAAGTAATATACGCTCCGCTCGTCCTAATTTATAGTCACAACTTGAAACATAAGTATGACGTTTATCACTATCATTGTAGCCATACTTAGATGAGCAATCTAAAAAAAGCTTTCTACCATGAAGAAAAACTTTTTTTGCTAAGTGATATTGACCTATCTCAATTAAATAATCACCATAATTAACAATTATAAGCCCATCATAAAAATCTAAAGGTCGTTTATTAACAGGTTTACCACTATCTTGATTAAGCTTCTTTAATTGAAATGAAGATTCAAAGTCTTTTTTTGCCAATTCAAATTGCTCAGTTTCAACATATAACTTTGCCCGATAACAATATGCAACTGCTCGAATTTCTTGAGGCGAACAATTACCAATAATAAAATTTAATTCTTCTAATGAGCGTTTGTATTCTTGTAACCGCAAATAGTTTTTTGCATTTACTATTCGTAGAAGATAATAGTTATCTAATATTTGATTTTTTACTTTTACATTGAGGTCTATGAATTTGATTATATTATTTATAATTTCTGCAGACTGTATATGACGTCCCGTTTGATAATCGACATATGCAATCCAACTACAAATATAAAATAATTTTTTCAATGTTTGTTCTGAATTTAGGTTTACAGCCATTCTGCTATAAATCAATGCTTTTACATGTTGCGCGATAGATGGAAAATCAATCGCACGCTGATTTCTGGCAAAATTTATTTGTTCATTATTACAAAAATTACTTACGAGGGAATAAATTGAATCAATTGTTTGAGAAAACGCTCGCATAGATGTTTGGCCTAATGCCGAGGTTATTTGAATATATACTGTATAGTTATTCGTATCATTTAATTGTATTAGTTTATATGTTTTTTTGAGTTCATTTAATAAAGTCTGGCTAAATATACGTAACAAGATTTC
>JBFWPS010000097.1:0-7389 GCA_050249855.1 Gammaproteobacteria bacterium | reverse complement strand
TGCGTTCTTTGCAAAACCGGGGGATTTTAGAACCTACAAATAAGCCTGCAACTGGTGTACCAATTCCCTACCTTTAAAGCGAGTAAAATCTTTTTTGACTGTCTCAATGATATATTTATCTAATTTGGTATCAAGATGCTTTTGTAACAACCCTTTAAAATGCGCCGGTGCCACAATAATTAAATATTCATACGCATGCTCAATTCGTCCCTGATTTAATACCTCCGCGAGCTCTATCGCAAACCGCTCTGCTTCCACCAATTTTGGATCCGTTGGTTCTGCAAACGAGCCATGACCCGCATCACCAAATTGATAACTCCCAAGCTTATCAGAAACTAAATCTGAGGCTTTCTGGCGACTTTCATCATGACAAAAAGTAGCAATATTCTTAATGTTTTGGTCATCGTGGCCATTATTTTTATATAAACGAGCTCTTTGTGCTTCATATAATTTTGCTGTGCTTGCATTGGCAACTAATATCCATAGTGTAGACATGACAATTCTCCTCAATCTAATAGAATAATATGTAGTTCATTTATTATTCATTATAGGTCACAGAATTTGAGGT
The DNA here is from genome assembly GCA_050249855.1 of Gammaproteobacteria bacterium. Lineage (GTDB taxonomy): Bacteria > Pseudomonadota > Gammaproteobacteria > JBGSLN01 > JBGSLN01 > JBFWPS01. Next base: position 6,821 of record JBFWPS010000097.1, on the reverse strand, counting down.
GCAAATTAACGGATCCGAGAAAGAGAAATTATACCAATCAGAGCAAAAATAATGGTGGGTAAAGCCGCGCCTAGATCAGGAGATATTTGATAAAGCAAACTAATAGGCCCAAAAAATTGATTCAGAATATAAAAGAAAAAGCCCACAGCAATACCTGCTAATAGTCTTAAGCCCATGGTCACTGAGCGCAAAGGCCCAAAAATAAAGGGTACAGCCAATAAAATCATCACTAATGAAGCAAGCGGCTGAAACAAACGCTTCCAGAAACTTAATTCAAAACCAGCAACTGATAAACCATTATGTCTTAAATAATGAATATAAGCTTGTAAAGTTAATAATGACATATTACGAGGATCTGCATCAGCAACATCCAATACGCTGGGTTCTAGCGGAACTTGCCAAACCATTGCAGGTATTTGAGAAGAAAATACTTTATTATTACGTAACTCGCTCAAACGAATATTTTTTAAAAACCAATGTTTATCCTTATAAAAACCTTCTTCTGCTCTTAATTCTTTTTGTAAGTTTTGATTTTCATCGAAAGTATATGCCGTAATACCCTGCATGTACTGTTTAGTTACAACTTTTTCAACAAAAATAAAATTATTGTTATCACGTATCCATAAACCTTGAACAACATTTAATGCCTGACCTGCATTTTTAGCTATCGCTCTTTTAGTTGTCGCTAAATTTTCAGCGTAAGGTGCAATCACCTCTCCTAAAATAAGTGCAACAAGCATAATGATACAAGCAGCTTGCAAGACCGCGTAACTAATTTGCCAAGTTGAATAACCAGCAGCGCGCATCACAACTAATTCACTTTGAGTTGCCAAAACACCCAAGCCTAATAAACTTCCAACAAGACAAGCCATGGGGAATAAAATATTTAATTGATAAGGCATATCAAAAACAACGTAGTGCAATGCAGCTAAAATACCATAATTACCTGTGCCAATATTACTAAGTTCACCAATAAAAACGATTAATAATTCAATACCCATCAAGATCAATACAATTAATAGGATTGTTGTGACTACCGTCTTTCTGATATAAGCAGACAAAATCATACTTTCACCTTTAAACGCCCCATTTTATAGAGCTGCCACCAACGGCCCTGTCTTGCAAGTAATACAAACGCTAATGTTAGCGCTAACAAATGTAACCACCATGCACCTAACCACCCAGGGATCACTTTTGATTGGATCCAAGAACGAGTTAAAAACATTAAGTTCGCATAAACTATATAAATTCCAATGGCTGGAAGTAATTGTGCATAACGCCCTTGCCTGGGGTTTGTATGACTTAAGGGTATTGCAAGTAACGCTAAAATGATAACGGATAAAGGCATTGATACTCGCCATTGAAATTCTGCAATTGCATTGGCATTTGATTTAAATTGATGGAACAACTTCCAAGTTGACATAGTTGCTTCATCTAATTTCACATTCGGTGGTGCTGATGAAAGACGGAAATAGTATCGTTTGAATTCATCGACTTGAAAATTACTTTCGCCTGGTAATCCTTGATATCGTTTACCATTCGCAATCACGATAAAATGCTCTCCCTGTCGATTGACATATTGAAAACCTTTATTCGCTGTAATCACCGACCAAACATTGGTGTTATCAGGATCGTCTCTATCAGCCACAAATATATGTTGCATTTGTTGGCGATCTCTTGAAATACTTTCTACATAAAATACCGTTTTATTATCATTGGTTGCAAAAAAACGCGCGGGTGCGATTGTCTCTATCAGTGGAGCAGCTTTAGCCTCTGCAAATAAAATTCTTTGTTTTATGGTTATCAATGGACTGACCCATAAATTCAAAATAAATGTAATCAAACATACAATGGCTGCAAAACCTAAAGTAAATTTAATCAAGCGCGCTTGACTTAAACCACTGCCTTGCAACACAACCATTTCACGATCAGCATACAAACGACCATAAGCCAATAAAACTGACATGTAAAAACCAACCGGTAACAATAGTGCGAGCAAAGTTGGGATCTGTAAAGCCATTAAATGTAACAAAATTCGAACAGCAAAAATCCCTCCTGCTGCCATACTCAAAAAATGAACAAACTGAGTACTCATGAAGATCAATAACAATAGACCAGTGCTTGCACACATCGTGGCCGCAATTTCTTTATATAGGTAACGAACGATTATCATTTTTCAGAACGTATCAATAATGTTAACATGGCATTAAAACATGCAAACCCCTAGAAGCAAAATAATTTTTAAGGAAACTCATGAAATATTCATCTAAACAAACCAAAATTGCCAATGAACACGTAGATTGCATTGTGATAGGTATTTTTAACGATAAAACAATGACGCCTTCGGCCAAAGCACTTGATAAAGCAAGTCATCATCAGCTAAGCAATATTTTAGATTTAGACGATTTTAAAGGTAATTTAGATGAAACACTACTCCTGCATCATATCGAACATCTTAAAGCTTCTAGGGTATTACTAGTTGGATGTGGTGATCCAAGCCAATTAACTGAAACTAATTATAGTCGTATTATAACTGCTGCTATTAATCGTCTTAAAGTAACTAACTGTAAAAGTGCACTATTTTATTTACCTGAATTAAAAATTAAAAAACGTGATTTACTTTGGAAAATTCGTTATAGCATACAAATCATTGAAGCGAATCTTTATCAATTCAACGAATACAAAACAAAATCTGTATCTAATTATACAATTGAACATATAATCTTTCATACAAATAATGCTGCAGAAACTCGTCACGCCCATCAAGCAATTAAAGAAGGCTCTGCCCTAGTTTCTGGTATGAATTTCATGAAACGTTTGGCTAATACACCAGCGAATGTTTGTATACCCAGCTTTATTGCGCAACATGCAAAAGCTTTAGCATTAACTAGCAACAAAATAAAAGTTGAAGTACTAGAAAAGAAAGATTTAGAAAAACTAGGTATGAATGCAATACTGGCCGTTGGTCAAGGCAGTAAAAATCCTCCCTGCTGCATTATCATTCATTATCAAGGCACTAAAGCCAGTAAACCGCCCATTGCGCTAGTTGGAAAAGGTATTACATTTGATACGGGTGGTATTTCGCTAAAGCCTGCGGCTAATATGGATGATATGAAATATGATATGTGTGGTGCAGCAAGTATTTTAGGTGCGGTTAAAACGGCAAGTGAATTGAATTTACCAATTAATATAGTAGCCGTGCTTGCTTGTGCTGAAAACATGCCAGGCGGAAATGCTTACAAACCTGGTGATATTATTAAAACTTTATCAGGACAAATGGTTGAAGTATTAAATACAGATGCAGAAGGCCGAATGGTTTTATGCGATGCGCTTACCTATTGTGAACGTTTTAATCCTGAAGTTGTTATTGATGTAGCGACTTTAACTGGTGCTATTGTGATTGCTTTAGGTTCTTATGCATCAGGTTTATTTTGTGACGATGAAAAATTAAGACAAAGTTTATTAAAAGCGGGAGATGACAGCCAAGACTTTACCTGGCATATGCCTATTGTTGAAGAATATCAAACACGTATTGAAAATACGCTGGCTGATTTTAGTAATATTACTTATGAACAAGGTGCTGGTAGCATTATTGCGGCTTGCTTCTTAGCAAGATTTACTAAAAATTTTCGCTGGGCACATTTAGATGTAGCGGCTATCACACGTAAAAATGGTAAAGAAAAAAGTGCTACAGGAAGACCGGTTCCCATTTTAGTTCATTACTTATTGAACTATTCTAAATAATCACCTTCATTGAAAATGAAGGTAGTTTTGCGCTTTTTGCAAAACCGGGGGATTTTTCAACACTCAAAAATCCCCCCGCTTCGTAAAAATCACGAAGCGGCCCCCTTTTACAAAGGGGGCTAACAACGATTTATGCAACAACGCCTTTTACAAAAAAGGGAATAAAAAAACTTACGCAATTCTAGGGCTAGCAAACTATGACACGTATCGACTTTTATTTACTATCACAGCCAGACCAGCACCACTTTGCTTGTCGTGTAATTGAAAAAGCTTATTTGCAAAAACACCAAATCTATGTTTCATTGCCAGATACCACAACAACCGAACAATTTAACGATTTACTCTGGACTTTTGGTGATATCAGTTTTATTCCACACACTATTTTAAATAAAGAAACAACTCCTGACATACCCGTAATCCTCAGTCATGAAAATCCACCAGCATATTATCAGGATATTTTAATTAATTTAACGGATGAATTACCCACTACGTATAAACAATTTAAACGCGTCATCGAATTTATCCCCACCGATGAACATAAAAAAGCACTCGCAAGACAACGCTATGCAGAATACCGTGAACAAGGTTGTGAATTGCAGATGCATAAGGTTTAATAACTATTTGTTAAATATATTTTTTCATTTGATTCAAAACTCTTGATGCTATTATGTTTACAATTAATGGAGGTGTCATTATGTCTATAAAAAAACAACATTGGTTTTAATTTTAGGTTTATCATTTTTAACAAGTGCATATGCTGGGAGAGAAGACTGGGAGGGCTTATTTGTTGTTAAAGATGAAAACTCAGATAATTCATTTTCCATAAAGCATACAACAAAGGAAGTAATCATCGCTGATTTTCTACACATAGTTAATCAATGCCATGAAATAAGAAAAGGAAATTCAATTAACGGCGTAGTATCTAAAGATAATGCTAATTTATGTGTGGATTCGAACATTGCAACCTTTACATCAGATTTTAAATTGAATTATAAATTGATATTCAAATCAAAATTAAACTACTTAACTTGAAATGATGTAGAAAAAAATGGATTGTAATACATTATGAATAGAATGATAAATATTCTAGCCGCTTTTGTCTTGTTAACTGGTTGCGCCACCGTAATAAATGGTGTTAATCAGGCTATATCACTGACAACTACACCTAGTGGCGCAACTTGCAACTTAACGAATTCTAAAGGAATATATAAGCTTGCAAGCACTCCAGGCACTGTAGTGGTGAAAAGGAGCGCATCCTCGTTGTTAATCGAGTGCCAAAAAAAAGGTTTTGAGATTACAAAGATACGAATAGATGGCAAAACAATTGTATTAACCGGCGGTAATATAGGAATGTTTACAACATTTATCGATCTTGCTGATGGAGCTTCCTTTTCATATCCAAGTCCTATCAACGTGAATATGCTACCAATTGAAAAACCTAAAAACAAACCTCTTAAATCTAAAAGCAAAAATTAAATCCTGTTAAATTATTATTAAACAATTTAACAAGATTATTTAAAGCTATTCAAAATGGTATAGGCTAACACTTCACGAACCAAAGAGAAAAATACTTTCATTGCAGTCATCATCAATTTTAAGTAATCTGGCAAACATTTTGACAAAAATCCTGTAAATTTGGCATTAGTTATGCCAAATTGTCTGACATTTTGGGTATTATGTCAGTATTATTTTTAAATCGCCTACGTTTTATATCCATAATACCACTGGCTAGCACCCCTATTTGATGTTTTCACGGTATGCTCCCTCTGTGCTTCGCTCACAATAATGACAACTCGATATGCTCAAAGGTTCAACCAACATTGACACTTTCCTCTGATTCAACCAAATAAACAAATAGGTACCTATACTTACAAACATCACCCAAATTGCTGCTGAACTAAAATGCCCTGTCATTTTATATAATTTACTTTCTATCACAGGTGTTAAACCACCGAAAACTGCCAAGCCTAAACAAAAACTGAATGAAGCAGCACGATAACGAAACTCAAGATCAAATATTTTTTTAAAATAAGCATGGCTTGGTGCAATCATTATTTCATTCATAACTATCATTAAACTTTGAGCAATAAGGATCACAAATAAAGAACCCTTATAAATTAATAATAACAAAACATAGGAAAATAAAATCAATCCCGTCGCACCAAAACGCATAATGTTTTCTGGCTTTTTATTTTCAGCGGTCAAAGCAATCACTACCAGCGTGATAATCGAAACAATAATTAAATAGGTTTCAACTAACATAAATTGTTGTCCTGTGAAATATTTCTCGGTCATTAACACCGGATTAATAAAAGTAATCACGGTGGTAAAAGGTACCGTACAAAGACCTCCGATAAAAAAGCCCGCCAATAATTCTTTTGGGAATTTTCTTAGTAACTGCCTAAGATTATGTTGATTTGAATTAGCTTCTTTAAACTGCGGCGATTCTAATAAATTTTTTCGATAAAAAATCCCTATGGCCCCTATTACACCGCCCAAAACAAACGCCAAACGCCAACTCCAGTCCGGCATGAATGAAGCAGTCAGCAATATACCTATGATGGATGCAACCAAAGAGCCTGTAAAAGTTGTAGCGCTTAATATACTACTAGTATAAATTTCATTTTGATTTCTCGCATGCTCTACCACATAAATACCTGCTCCATTAAATTCACCACCAAAACAAAATTTTTGTATTGCTTTGGTTATTAAAATAATAATTAAAGACCAAATACCAATCGTTTGATAGGATGGTGTAATACCCATAATAAATGTTGCAATAGCGATACCATACATAGAAGCTAACAAGGCTTTTCGTCTACCGAAAAAATCACCAATATAACCGAACAAAAGCCCACCTAATGGCTGCGCCAAACTAGTGATCATTAAAATCAAATAGCCCTTTGATAATGATTGATAAGCTGTTTCACCCCTAAAAAACAAAGGTGCGATAATCGGTATAAAAATTGCGAATAGCGCATAATCATAATATTCAACCATTGTTCCGATTGATGCACCAAAAAATGATTTTTTAGATAATTTCATATGATGATTTCACTTTTTTAAAAACTTTTTGA
>JBFWPS010000096.1:0-7401 GCA_050249855.1 Gammaproteobacteria bacterium | reverse complement strand
CAATATAATTCATATATCTCAAAAATATCATCTTCTAAATCTGTTTCATAAAATGGGTCATCTGTATATTCAAAAAGCACTCTATCATCAACACTAAATACCATTGGTTTAGGTTTGATGACATTAACGCCGGATTGCGCTAAAATTTCCATAGCTCTTCTATTATTGCAATCAATCGCCAAATCAAAACAAGTCAATAAATTTTTATTTAAAGCATCTTCTAAATTAAAGGAACCTACACAAAGTGGTTTTAATATTTTAGGTTTATTTAAAATAATTGCCAAAATTATACATTTCTTTACAAAGTCAAATTGATTAAAATGCTTTAACTCATATTCTGATTCAAGTATATATAGTTCTTGGAACGCTTCTATATCAAACAGTCTATCTAAACCGTTATATTCCTGAAATACACGAATCCAATCAATAGTATGATGCAAGAAAGCATGATCTAATCGCTTGATTAGTGTAAATGGATGTTGCGATTCCATTAACGCTTCTTTAATAAGTTGATTTGCATAATACTGGACAACCCAGTTTTTATAAATTTGATGCCCTAGTGATAATGAAGCATCCCCATTCCTTGTAATAATTCGATCTTTTATTAATCCTGCTAAAGCTTCCTGATAACTTGTTTGTAATGAAACTGATGTTTTTTCCTCTTGGCTAAGAGTAATGACTAAGTGAGTCAATACTTTAACCCGATGTTTACCTTTGACATGATGTCTGGGATGTTCACTATATTTGCCTTCAACTGCCAATTTAATAATATAATTAGAGAGATTACGTTCAGGCTTATATCTTGACCGAATTTCTTCCCAACGTTGAAAAATTAAATTTAAATAAAATGGTGTTCTAATTAGTTCATTTTCGGCAAAACTGAAAGTGTTGTTATTTCTCCTACGCCAAAAATAATCGGACCTATTTGAAGTTCTTGTGAACAATGCTAGATTACTGCTTTCATCTTCTGTTATTTCAGATGAATCACTCGATGAAAGCTCAGATATTTCTTTCATCAAGTATAGTTCTAGTACAGTATAAATATTCTTTGGTAACAGCTGTTGTAACTCCTGATTTGTCAATAGATCGATGTGTATTTTAGAAATACTGTGACGGTCTATTCCTTGTGCCTTACATATTTCAATTAAATGTTTTACTTCTTGAGATTGACAAATAAAAATAATTTTTTTATTATGTTTTTTGCCCAATGATAATATGTTTATTATTTTTTCTCTATCGCGTTTACGATATAAAGCTTCATCAATATTATCTAGCACGATGATCTTTAAGATGTTTTGCCTTATCGCAACAAGTTCTTGTTCTTTTATTTCTTGTAAATCAAGCCATATCATATCTCCTTCTTGGTAATTTGCTTCTTGATAATATTGTTTCACGGCAACAGATTTCCCACTACCGGGTTCCCCTTCTACAATAACAACTTGAAATGTCTCTAGTTTAGTTTTGGTCTTAAGTTTGCTTACTTGATTAGTTCTAGCGAGCGTATGACCACCAATTTCACCGTTTAAGTTTTCTAATCTCCTTTGTGTTAAAGCAAACCACCGTTGTATTGTATAAAATTGCTCATATTTTTCTCCTAATACATTTTTGATACTGGATAATGTATGTGATTTTACATTTTGACGTCGGAGCCAGTCTTCAATTTCAGAATACCATGCAAAATAAATCGCATCGTTGTTAATGTTAAATTTATTTTTGAGTTTTACTTTATTCATTTTTACAAGTTCTTCAAGACCTGGCTGACCTAATCTGAACGAAATTGCTTGTAAAAATGCTCTAATCCAAGTAATAGCCTTTCGTTGTGAAAGCTTTTTGTTTGTTATAACCTTTGAACCTTGAAAAATAGTTCGAAATATTCGTTCACTATGCCAATGAATAATCTCTTGCTCTGATAAATTTTTAGGTGGTTTTGTTATTTTACTTGTACCATCAATATTTTCTGGATCATGTGTTATAAATGTATCTAAAAATTTACGCCCATCAGCACTAAAACAGCATTCAAATTTTTTTTCTCTGGAAATCGTATGATTAGAATATAAAATAAATTCGTAATTTCTTTCTTCCCCAGTTTTTTTAATGCGTTCTATAATATTAAACCAGGCGTCAAAATACATAGGTAGTTCTACTCCTTTCCCTGTATCACGAGCGAAATCATTTATTTCATATACAACACCGAGCTCCTTTCCGTGTTTTATTTGGATAACTTGAGTAGCGTTTTGTCCTGCTTTTTTAAATACGATATCGTCAAACTTCTCAAAGTCGCTATGTTCAGACATCAAAGAAAAATCAACATCGTTTTCATAACAATCAAGCATACAGGCAATAATAACATTCACTTGATACATAGGACCATGAATTGCATTTTTCAACGCAACGGTATTTGGAAAGCTCTCGGGCTTAAATGGTGTTTGTAACATCATGTTTTAAATGCTCCGGTACTTGAAAAAAACCAATGATAAAATATATTTTCATTTTTCTGTGTTACGCCGTAAACGACATCGTTTGTCTAGTTGACAAATTTGTTATTTTTAAGAATTAATGCTTTATTTTCAACTTTTAATTGAACCAGTTTTTCCTTTTCGCATCCTATTATGTTTTTATTTTTCTCATTTTATGATTTCAATACCACTAGGGGAAAGCAGTTTACTTGCAATCCCTTACACGCATCAAACTATATGTCCGCACATGCAGCTAAAAATGGCTCAAAACTTCGAATAAAGAGCGGTTTTATTTTAGGCGTATTTATAAAAATCAAGAGTTGAGTGTAGCACTACTGGCTAGTCAAAACGTTAATTTTATCATCAAAACAATCGCTAAGATGATTTTATGCTGTTTGTTATTTAAAAACAACCTGGTAGATGAACGACACTAAATTTTTTTCGTAATAATTTAGGTAAAGTTTTTATCATTATCAATTAAGCGACAGCACATTGGCTCAGGCATACTGGCATTTCTGATGATGTTAAAATCCGACCTCGTGAACATGTTCGTGATGATGCTGGGCACAGTTCCAGCGGGATTACTGATCGTTATATCGATATTGAGCTGAGAGAACGCCACCGCAGTGCTAGAAAGAAAACAATTTCTCATGAAGATTAGGTTAATTATCAATCAGAGAATGACACTTTTGGACCGCTTTTGGAGTTAGATCCACTAATGAATCGATTAATCAAAAAATCTCCTGCCGACGTTACCACTTTTTCTGCCGCGGTTACTTTTACCAACCCTTCAATTACTGGGCAAACTCCAATAGAAATCGCATTGCAAGCATAAATTCCATATCGACCTAGACTACTACTCACACAATTTACTTTAGACGAAACAGAATTATTATTTCTATTAAACATTAAAACTGCAGTTTTTAATAAAAACACACCTAATTGAAATAGAGCCGTTAACAAAAAGAGATCGACTATATCAAATGTAGCGTCATAAGCTGCTTCGTACAATCCAGCTAGGCCATCTTGGTTTGAACGTTGATAACGAGATAAAGTATTGAAAATAAATGGAATAAAACAAGATAGACCTAGTCTTAAATTGTTAGCAGTATTTTGAGTTAGTTTACCACTTCTATGGAATGCTTTACTTATTACCTCGGCAATTCCTTGTATTGCACCATGACAAATAGCAGGTTCAAACTGGGAATAATAAAACATTTTTTCAAAAATATTTGAAGGAGGCAATGAACTGCAAATTTTTTGAATACTACTAGGATCGATTTCGAAATTTGTTAAAACACCTGATCTAGAAATAACATTGTGTCTTAAGCCATTTTCAGAACGACAAAAGCATTTCTCTCCATAAAAGGTTGCACTTCCCACTTCTTGCCCTAATCTAAAAACTCGGTATAAATATATAGGCTCCGAAGTTATATCGTGATTATGTGAATCCTCCCATCTTCCCATATCAAATTGAGGAACATAATCTGGATTACTTGTTGGGACCTTAGTATATTTTACAAGAGCACCTATAAAGTCAGTTTTTGGATAAACACGATCTTCAGTATTTTGATAACAATCATTATCCTCACATAAAGCCAAAGCCAACCCAGTTCCAGTCTGCTGATGAGGCAAACCATAATTCGAAGCTATTTCTTTGTTAACAAGCTTAGATTTACTAGCGTTTGCAACAGAATAAATGTTCTCTGGATTTATAGGAAAATCCATTCTTTGCAGATTATAATTGTTCAAAAATAAAGAAAATGAATTATTATTCCATGCCCAGGAAGAAATTCTACTCATATAATCGCGATGGATTTCAACCGCCATGAATAAATTGTCTCGTGGAAAATAAAAAACGCCTTCTTCATAGAGAAAAAAATAATTAGATGAAATGAAAAAATCAATACAGGTGGGAAGAAAAGCAAAACTAAAATTCATACTACTTAATTTAGATAAATATATATATGGATCTTCAGCAAACCAATGACAACGCAACTCTCGAAAATTCCTAATATTCCACATAATTTCCCTATTTGCTAAAAACCCTAGATGTTCAGGATTTATTTTTGCCACTGAAAATTGTTTTAATTTTGAAGCATAAAAGGATAAAATAGGATTACCGGAGTCTATGTTGCTTACAAAAAACTCAAGCATTTTTTCGAATTGTTCATCATTTAATTTCAAATGATTAACGATAACGTTTCCAACGATATTATAAAAATCGAAATTACCTGTATTGTTTACAAATGCAGAATAAAGCCTTTCGCAAAAGTCAGGTCTATCATTATTTGTCACCAGGGTTTCAAGCAGTTGTCTTCGATAATGATTATGAACTTTATTGTCAAGAATGACATCCCAAATGGCCGAGATTTGCGAATCAGAAAGAGATTTTTTCGTCAAATTTATTAGCGAATGATAGACCATATCATTAGATTTATCTTTTTTTTCGAAAGAAATTACCTTATCAAAAATTGAATTAAATTTAAAACTGGTAGAGGCCATCTGACTCAAAGCGTGCAAATCTTGCAAATTATCTAAATCGTCAAACAAAGCTTTTGCTACAATTTTGGCATTCACTTGGCGTTTAAGATAATCATTGTTTTTACAATCACTCCATTTGCATAGTAGCCAAAATAATAAATCAAGCTCCGCACCATCCAAAAAAAGGTTTGTCTCTATAAGGTTGTTAACGATAGGTTTTTTAATTGCCTCATCCAAGGGAGAAGAATCGTTTATTATTTTAAATATATCAGTTCGCTGTGTTGCATTAAATTTATCAATGATCGGTAATAAGTTTGCAATATTGACTCGATAACTAATAGACTCGTCGCCTTCAATTTTATTCATTAAAAATTGAATTTCGTTTGTATTCATATTTCTATGTCTAAAATACCAAAGAACTTGTCTAGGCATTTCTTTTTGATAAGTAGACACTGCATTAACAATTTTTTCAAATTCATCAATGGTTAGGGAAATGTGTCTAATCAATAATATTTCTTTCACAAAATCTAAATTCTCCAGATTGCTAAAATTAATTCTGCTACGAACGACTTTTGATAATTCGTTATCAATAAGCGGTAGTCTACTCTCTAGAAGAGGTTCAACAATTCTAAGATAATTATGATTTATTAAAAGATTTTCATATGTATCTATCAAAAAAACAGCTGTTTCAGGGGAGATAATCTTCTTTTTGAACAAAGAAATTAAAAATTGATACTTTACAGAATCTAAGCTTTTATCATAAAATTTTGATATTATATTTTGCGGAACATTTTTCATGTGGTCCAATAAGAAAAAAACATTTTCATCTCGATTGGGATGATATTGGTTATCAAAACTACTAATCACTTCATAAAGTTTTTTTGAAAATGCTCGGCTATCTAAAATAAACTGACTTCGTGCGAGCTCTTGGTACCAAAAGGATTCTTGGTTAGTTTTCGTTAAAAACAAGCCTAGAAATTTTAATTGCTCTTCAAAAAGCTTATTCACAACCGAGATATTTGTATCCAGCATCATTTCATCAATACTGGCAGCCATTAAAAATAAATGTCGGCTGCCAACAACCTCACGTGGATATGATAGCAACAAGGAAAAATAGTCATCTATTTTCGTAATATTATACTCGTAATATAAAATACCTGCTACAAATCTCCAAACCAAAATATATCTGTAATCATATCGATGACTAATAATTATTCTTTTGACATCAGAACTAGTTTCAAAATTATTCGATATGTATTTTGCTGCAAAATATTCCTGCAGACTTTTATGACTGAAGTAATATTGCATGTCGGAAATATCGTTACTTTTCCCAGTCTCTCTAATAAAGCCTGTATTGACTAAGAGTCGAATGAAGTTTGATATAGTTATCTCACTTTGATTTGAGTTTTTTATAGCTTGTTCGAGTTTTTCTCCAGATATTTGTTTTTCATTATCACGTTCAAAAAACATATGATATCCTAATCGTGATAGGGCTATGATTATTTCATTTTTGTGCGCTTTTATTTCTGGATGCTTATCAGATGAAATCTGTCGATTCAATACTTTCATTTCTATTTTTTGATAAAGCTTGGATAGGGTGAGTCTATTATCTTGAAAAAAATTCTGCTCAGTATTTTCGAGTGTCGCTAAAAAACAAATAAGCTCTAATTGCATAGGATTATGAGCAATATTCCAAATTATTTTGTTCTTTTGAATAATAGCAAGAAAGTTATGCCTTCTTTCACTCTGATTTTCTTGCCTAAAATATTTCGTGATAAAGTCATCAATGCCGGCATCGTCAAACCCTATCGCTTCGAACTCACGTACATTCTCATGCGATAGAATACTTTTTAAATTAGTCTTAACTAGATCATCAAAATCAAGTGCTCTAGAAGTAATAATTAATCTAAACCGCTGTGAAATCTGGGTGATTAGCTTATTTAATAGTGCTTGTTTACTACTCCCTTCATCAATACCATCCAAAATGAATATAATTTTTTCTTTTCTTTCATTCATCCAACTTTCTAGTGATTCACTGGAGAAGTTCGCCCCAAAGTCTGCATAGAAATTATCGATCAGCGTTTTTAACAGATCTTTGTTTAGTGAGAGGTTTTCAAGTTTTCCTACCTCAAATAAAAACACAATGGCATTATCATCAAAATATAAAGTACAGTATCTACTTAAAATAGTTTTCCCAACACCAGGAGCTCCCCAAACTATAGCCACGTTGTTTTTTTTATCTAAAGTGGCTGCATCAGAGAAAATATCTTTAAGCGATATCCTCTTCACTGTTTTAAATATATTTTCTTGATAAACATCAGCTTCATCAGCTCCCGTTGCCTTTTTCTCAATATTATTAAAAACAATTTTTTCGGTTAAAACAGGCGTTGTATAATAATCGCTAAGGGGCGTTGCTGTTACTTGCCTCGAAAAAAGCCTCTCAAGAATCTCATATAAAACT
>JBFWPS010000095.1:0-7420 GCA_050249855.1 Gammaproteobacteria bacterium | reverse complement strand
ACGCGAGCGTATTTTAAAACACGAATTGCCTCCAACTTCATTCTGGTGTTTTGATGAAATACATAAATATCGTTTATGGCGTAATTTTTTAAAAGGTCTTTATGATCTAAAATTACCTGAGCGGAAAATCTTAGTGACCGGCAGTGCCCGACTTGATTATTACAGATTTTCTGGTGATTCTTTGCAAGGTCGTTATTATTATTTACGTTTGCATCCACTATCTGTTGCAGAACTTCAATTAAAGAACCAAAGCGAACTATTAGAACTTTTGCAATTAGGTGGATTTCCTGAACCATATTTTTCTGGAGAAGCAGTTGAAGCAAAACGATGGTCTCGTGAGTATCGAACAAGATTGATTAGGGAAGACTTGGTTCAATTAGAAAGAGTTCATGATATAGATCATATTGAATTATTAGCCTTAAGATTACCAGAATTAATTGGTTCACCGCTTTCGATTAATGCTCTTAGAGAGGATCTTCAGGTAAGCCATAAAGCAGTTTCAACATGGTTAAAGATTCTTGAAAGATTATATGCTATTTTTCGACTTTCACCTTTTGGAAATGTTAAAATTCGTTCGGTGAAAAAAGAACAAAAACATTATCATTTCGATTGGACATTAGTTCCAGAACTGCCTGAGCGTTTTGAAAACTTAGTTGCTTGTGCATTATTAAAATGGGTTCATTTTCAGCAGGACACCAAAGGAGAAGATCTGGATCTTGCTTACTTTCGAGACGTGGATGCTCGTGAAGTTGATTTTGTTGTCACGTCTAATAGAAAACCTATTATTTTTGTGGAATGTAAATGGGATGATAGTGATATATCACCTGCTTTAAAATATTTAAAACGACGTTTTCCAGAAGCTGAGGCTTCGCAAATTTCAGCGGTTGGGAAAAAAGATTATGTTGATGGGGAGGGAATACGTATTTGCCCTGCAATCCGATTTCTTGAGAATTTAGTTTAGCTGTAGGGTGAAGAAAGCGCGTATTCAAATGAGTTATTGCGAGCGTAGCGAAACAATCCAGGGCTGATTATCTATTTCAACTCAGCACTGGATTGCCACGCCTTGCAAAAAACGCAAGGCTCGCAATGACGAATCTTTTATACTGCGCGTGCCCTCCAAGTACCTAGCTCCGACGCTTTTCAAAAAAATCTTGAAGTAATTGTAAACATTCATCCGCCAATAGCCCACCATCACACCATACTTGATGATTGTTTTTACCTGTGTCGAATGCGTTGAATTGGCTTACAACAGCACCAGCCTTAGGATCAATTGCACCATAAACTAAACGTTTAATCCTGGCATTGAGAATAGCACCTGCACACATGAGGCAAGGTTCTAGCGTTACGTATAACGTTGAGTTTTCTAAGCGATAGTTATTTAATTGTTGAGCGCCTTTTCGTAGTGCCATAATTTCAGCATGCGCAGTAGGATCAGATGTTTGAATGGGCTGATTCCAACCTTCAGCGATAATTTGATTTTCATAAACTAAAACAGCACCCACAGGTACTTCGTTTTCGTCGGCAGCCTTTTTAGCTAGAGTTAAGGCATGTTTAATAAAGTATGTGTCGTTAGAGTTTTGCATAATAGTTATTTGAAGGAGATGAATAGCAGCGCCTTGGTGGGCACACGTGCACGAAACGTGATTTGAAAATTTAAACGTATCTGCGATGCACGTTTTGCCCACCCTACGATTATGTTTCATCGTTATGCTTGTAAAAAAACACCCGTCATTGCGAGGCCCGCGTTCTTTGCGGGCCGTGGCAATCCAGTACTGAGTTGAAATAGATAGTCAGCTCTGGATTGCTTTGCACACTCGCAACGACGGATGCATTTCTAAAGTGCGTGCCCATCAAGGATAAAAAATCACTCCCACTCAATTGTTGCAGGTGGTTTGCTTGTTACATCATAAACCACGCGAGAAATACCTGGTACTTCATTGACGATGCGATTGGCTGTGCGTTCAATAATATCATAGGGAATACGTGCCCAATGTGCTGTCATAAAATCAATTGTTTCAACCGCACGTAATGCAATAACTGGTTCATATTGACGTGCATCACCTACCACGCCAACTGATTTGATTGGAAGTAAAACAGCAAAAGCTTGACTAACCTTGTCGTAATAGCCAGCTTTATTTAATTCTTCGATGAAAATATCGTCGGCAATACGTAATTTATCCGCATATTCTTTTTTAACTTCACCGATAATACGAACGGCTAAACCTGGTCCTGGGAATGGATGTCTGTAAATCATATCGTATGGTAAACCAAGTTCTAAGCCAATCGCGCGAACCTCATCTTTAAAAAGTTCACGAAGTGGTTCAAAGATTTTTAATTGCATTTTTTCGGGTAAACCACCTACATTATGATGTGATTTAATCACATGTGCTTTACCGTTCGCGGTTTTAGTTTGCGCTGATTCAATCACATCAGAATAAATGGTTCCTTGTGCAAGCCATGTAACGTTTTGTAATTGCTTGGCTTCTTCTTCGAAGATATCGATAAATTTTGCGCCAATCACTTTTCGTTTTTGTTCTGGTTCAGTCATGTTTCTTAAAGCATGTAGAAAGCGTTCTTCTGCGTTTACATGAATGACTTTCAAACCTATGTGTGTACCAAACGCTGTTAAAATTCTTTCAGCTTCATTGTAACGTAACAAACCATTGTCTACGAATACACAAGTAAGTTGATCGCCAATTGCTTTATGTAAGAGCGCAGCAGTTACAGAAGAATCCACACCGCCGGATAAACCTAAAATCACTTTGTCTTGACCAATGGTATCCCGACAATAAGTAACCAAGGCTTTAATAATATTATTAGGTGTCCAGTTTTGCTGACAACGGCAAACATCAACTAAAAAACGTTCGAAAATTCGTTTACCTTGACGTGTGTGTGTAACTTCAGGATGAAACTGTAATGCATAAAAATGTCGTGATTCATCAGCCATAGCAGCAATGGGTGTATTAGCAGATTTTGCTATCACTTTAAAACCGTCAGGAACGCGAGTAACTTTATCACCATGACTCATCCATACCTCTAATAACGCACGATTATCAGGTGTTGAATCATCTTCAATACCTTGAAATAAATGTGAGTGATTGTGTAATTCAACTTGTATTGAACCAAATTCACTATGACCTTGACTTGATACTTCTCCACCTAATTCAAGCGCCATGGTTTGCATACCATAACAAATACCAAGAACGGGTACTTCTAATTGATAAACGATACTTGCAGGTTTAACTGGTTCTTCACCGATAACAGATTCTGGGCTACCAGAAAGAATAATGCCGTTAGGACCAAAAGCACGAATTTTTTCTGCAGGCATATCATAAGAATGAATTTCACAATAAACACCGATTTCACGTACACGTCTTGCAATCAATTGCGCGTATTGAGAACCAAAATCAAGAATAAGAATTTTTTGTGTATGCATGATTTATTTCCATTTAATGTTACAACCCATACTGGGTTTTTGTTCGCTGTTAATTGGTTTGCCTGCTAATAAGTTGTCTATTGCAGCCCGTAAATCTGATCCTGTTACAGGAATATCATTTCCTGGTCTAGAATCATCTAGTTGCCCACGATAAACGCAAAGCAGCTGTTTGTCAAAAAGATAAAAATCAGGGGTGCAAGCAGCATCATATTGCTTAGCAACGTTTTGAGATTCATCATAAAGGTAAGGGAAAGGATAGCCTAATTCTTTAGCAACTTTTTCCATATTTTGAGGGTTGTCGTCCGGGTAGTTGATAGCGTCATTGGCGCTGATGGCTATGAAAGCAATACCTTTAGGTATGTAGTCATTGGCTAATTGTACTAATTCATGTTGAACATGTTTGACGAAAGGGCAGTGATTACAAATAAACATAATCAGAGTGCCATTGTCTGATTTCAATTCGTCTAAGCTTTTGGTTTGATGTGTAATTGTATCAAACAGGGTAAAATCCGGGGCTTTAGTACCCAGCGGTAACATATTTGAAGGAGTGAGTGCCATAAATTTGATTCTCTTTATAATTGTTTGAAACAAACAATTTTATCGATTTTCTTTTAGGTTGCAATGAAAGCTCGAACGCTTGTAAAATTTGATCATATTTTACACTAAAATAGATTGATAATCAAGAGAGGATTATTTATATGATTCAAATATGATTGTTTAAATTGTTTGAGAATGATGGCTTCGTTTTGCTTAAGGCAAATGTTTAAGGAAACATAAATGATGAAGATAAATTGCTAGTTGGATTTGTATCATCTGGCTCTGAATGTCGGTCTTTTTCAAAAGTTACAATTTCTAGCTTAAGCGTATAATGAGCCCCAAAACCATTAGCGTCATAGTCTATTATATCTCGATCTTCTAAGTACTCACAAATTTCTGTGGCATCTTTTCCAAGCGTATCAAGCATAGCTTGGCTTAACTGAGCTTGTGTTAGTTGTGTCATGTGGGATGGAATTGTAAGAGATTTATCTTCAACTAACTGCATTTTGACTTCATTGGTTCGCAAGAGTTCAATATTATCAACTACAGGAATGGCGGCAGTTTAGGTTAATTGTGAGCAGTCGTCACGTTGGAAATTTCCCATTTTCTATCAAGCGAACTTGCTGTCTTAAGACGCGCATTTCATCTAAGAGATCTAAGATGATGGCTATAGCTGAGGTTTGTAAATCAAAGTCGTTTTTTAAGCGAACAGCGACACGTGAGCGATGAAATGCCTGTGTGTTGAATACCCAGTCTTGAGGGGATTCACCCAGTGGTTCTAGCGCACCAAATTCGATTAATTCCATGAGAAATTCAGCAGGAACTTGGCAAGTGTGACAAAGTTCAGCTAGATCAAATTCAGTATCTTCATCGAGTATTTCGGCTATGAATGTTTCAATATTAATTTTTGGCATGGATTTGTCCTATTTCCTTGGATTAAAAGAAAAATGTTTCGCCATTTCTTCATATAATTTTTTATCTTCCTCACTGTGAGCTAGAGGTGTATGAATTTGTAAAATGATATATAAATCACCTGGTGTTTTTCCAGGTAAGCCCATTCCCTTTAAACGTAATTTTTTACCTGATTGTGTGCCTGGCAGAATTTTTACTTCAATTTTTTTATTGATCGTGGGAGCGACTACACTTGCGCCTAATGCAGCTTCCCATGGCGTAATGGGTAAGTTCATATAAATATCATTTTTCACAAGCGTATAAGTTGGATCGGGTTCAATATGAATCGTGAGATACAAATCGCCAGACTCACCACCACCTAAAGCAGGACCACCTTGCCCACGTACACGAATTTGTTGACCATCAGTGACGCCGGATGGAATTTTAACTTTAATCGTTTTTGTTTTATAAGCCATTTGTCCTTGTGCTGTGATTTCTGGCACACGTAATTGAAGATGGGTTTCAGTTCCTTGAAAAGCTTGAGAAAGTGTAATATTGACTGTCGCTTGTAAATCTTCACCTCGTGGTACATGTCTGGTATGCGCACGTGTATTAAAACCTCCACCAGCAAATAATTCAGAAAAGAAATCACTAAATTGACTTGCATCACCTGGTGTAAAGCCACCGCCATGAGATTGCCAATCGCCTTGCCAATTGGGTGGTGTTTTAAAATCAGCACCTGATTTCCAATTGGCACCTAAATTATTATAGGCTTCTCTTTTTTCAGGATCTTTTAGTACTTCGTAGGCTTCGCCAACTTCTTGAAATTTTTCTTTTGCATCAGTTTCTTTGCTAACATCAGGATGATATTTTCTTGCAAGTTTTCGATAGGCTTTTTTAATATCTGCTTCTGTTGCAGAGCGTTCTACGCCTAGAATTTTATAATAGTCTTTATATTCCATGGTTATGTTAGATCCTTTAGTTTATTATCCCCTCACGCCAACACTCTTTAGCTTGTAGGGTGGATTAGGCGCTTTAGCGGGGTAATCCACCAAAACGTCACGGTGGATTACGACGCTTCGCGCCTAATCCACCCTACAATGATGAGAGGGGTGAGGGGGTATAAAATAATCATTTTCCTTTAGCAAAAACTAATCCAGAATCATTCCTACTTACGATAATTTTATCACCAGGCATAAACTTACCAGATAAAATATCTTTTGCGAGTGGGTTTTCTAAATCCTGTTGAATGGTTCTTTTTAGGGGGCGTGCACCATAAACTGGATCATAACCCGCTTCGGCAAGTAAAGCTAATGCTTCATCGTTTATTTCAAGTAGTAAGTTTTTCTCATGTAAACGTTTTCGTAAGTATTCAATTTGAATATTAGCAATTGATTTAATTTGATCTTTACCCAATGGATGAAAGACCACTGTTTCATCGATACGATTAATAAATTCCGGACGAAAATTTTCTCTTACAATTTCCATAACCGCTTTTTTCATTTCTGTATAATCATTTTTATGCGCTAGTTCTTGAATAATGTGCGAACCTAAGTTTGAAGTCATCACGATCACCGCATTTCTAAAATCTACGGTACGACCTTGTCCGTCTGTCAGTCTTCCATCATCCAATACTTGTAATAAAATATTAAAAACATCTGGATGAGCTTTTTCAATTTCATCTAAAAGTATAAGAGAATAAGGTTTTCTTCGAACCGCTTCAGTGAGATAACCGCCTTCTTCGTAACCAACATAGCCTGGGGGCGCACCGATTAAACGCGCAACAGAATGTTTTTCCATAAATTCAGACATATCTAGACGAACCATGGCTTCAGGTGTATCAAATAAGAATTCAGCTAAACCTTTACATAGTTCTGTTTTACCAACACCAGTAGGTCCTAAAAATAAAAATGAGCCGATAGGGCGGTTTGGATCACTCAAACCTGCACGAGAACGACGAATAGCATTTGACACTACGCTTACTGCTTCGTTTTGTCCAACCACACGAAGATGTAGTGAATCTTCCATGCGTAATAATTTTTCACGTTCGCCTTCAAGCATTTTAGAAACAGGAATATGCGTCCATTTAGACACAACTTCTGCGATTTCTTCTTCGGTCACACGATTTCGTACTAGCGTTTTTTCATGTTTTTCAGCTTCAGAAGCAGTTTGTAGTTTTTTCTCTAACTCAGGAATTTTTCCATATTGTAATTCAGACATCCGTCCTAAATCCGATGTTCTTCTCGCGACTTCTAATTCATTACGTGCACGTTCCAGTTCTGCTTTAATGTGCTGTGTGCCTTGTAATGCAGCTTTTTCAGAGCGCCATACTTCATCTAAATCAGCGTATTCTTTTTCAAGTTTGCTAATATCCGTTTCTAATTTTTCTAGGCGTTTTTTTGAAGCTTCATCGGTTTCTTTTTGTAACGCAACACGTTCGATTTTTAATTGAATTAAACGACGTTCTAAGCGATCCATCGACTCTGGTTTAGAATCAATTTCCATACGAATGCGGCTTGCTGCTTCATCAATTAAATCGATAGCCTTATCTGGTAA
>JBFWPS010000094.1:0-7438 GCA_050249855.1 Gammaproteobacteria bacterium | reverse complement strand
TTCAGCTGGAGCAGCAGGCACAGCTGGAACAGCTGGCGGTGTTGGCACGGGTGGCATTGGCGGCACTGGTGGTGCTGGCGGTACTGGTGGTACACAATAAAGCTGCTAAAAATGAGGAATACATATGGCCGAAAAAATCATTCACTTCATTCTCGGTAACATGAATATATGGACACCTATTCTTGCAATCATTATTGGTTTCTTAAATGCATTAACAGGAAAATATTCAGAAAAAAAATTTTGTGGTACTACATTGAGTTGGTTTCTTTTATTAGTTATCGGATTAATGGGGCTTGAGGGTTTCATCATGCATGTTTTTTATGGTGATTTCACAGCTCAAAGTATTGGCTGGCAAAACAGTCCCTTTCAATACGAAGTTGGTGTTGCCAATTTAAGTTTTGGTGTGTTAGGGATTTTAGCTTTTTTCATTAAGAAACACTATTTTCGTTTAGCAACGATTATTGGATTTTCAATTTGGTTTATATTTGATGGTATTGGTCACGTTTACCAACTTTTAATAGCACATGACACCGCGCCTTATAATGCGGGAACTACGCTTTATACTGATTTTATTTTACCTATTATTGGTATGATATTAATCGCTTGCTCTAAAAGAAAATAGTTCTATACGCGATGGGGATTTTTAAGGATGAGAATCACAATTCTCACCCTTAAATGCAAACACGAAACTTGTTTCGTGCACAGCAACTCAATCCAGCAATTGCCACAGACCGCAAAGAATGTGGGCCTCGCAATGACGGCTTAAGTTTTTCGTAAGTCCTAAGCTACAAAATTTAAATTCTGAATGTTATCACTGAAATATTAAGGTTTTATTAAAAAATGAATTAAAAACAAGTAAGTTATTGTTTTGGTAATGGAATAGTTCTAATTATCATCTACAATTAGCTTAGTGTTTTATCAGTTATTTTGTAATTTAGGAGACAAACATGAACGGTGAATTTATTGGTTTGAATAAAGACTTGACCCTACTTCATAAAAATTGGGGTTGGTTTTTAGTCTTTGGTATTTTACTGGTAGTGCTAGGTATCGCAGCTATTAGTGTTGCTTCTATGACGACACTGGTTTCAATTATATTCTTAGGTAGCATGATTTTATTAGGTGGTATTGTACTAATGATTAGTGCATTTAAGTTTTCTTGGGGTCAGTGGGGACATTTTACAATAGACTTGCTAATGAGCTTATTATACATATTGGCTGGATTAGTCCTTATTGAAAACCCCGTATTTGGTGCAGTTTCATTTACATTAATCTTAGCAATCTTTTATATCATTCTTGGGATCATGCGTATAGCTTCTTCGCTTGTGTTAAAACTACCTGAATGGGGTTGGGGATTATTTAGTGGTATCATTGCATTGTTGCTTGGTATATTGATTCTAGCTCATTGGCCAGCATCTGCCTTATATATTATTGGTCTATTTATTGGTATTGACTTGATACTATTTGGTTTCTTTAATATAAGACTTGGATTAGCTGCTAAAAAAATAACTTAAAAAGATACCATCTATTAAATGATCATGTTATGAACCTTTAAATACATTCATAGAGTTGACACATGTTTGGAATACCTTAATGATTACGTATTTCAATAAATAAGGTTGCTTATGAAACAATATATACTCGCAATTGATCAAGGCACTACGAGTACACGCGCTATTATTTTCGACAAAAATGCAGATTTAATTAGTCAAGCACAAATTGAATTAAACCAATATTATCCAAAGTCAGGTTGGGTTGAACATGATCCAGAGGAAATATGGAATTCAACGATTCAGTGCTGCAAAAATGCCATGCATTCCGCAAATCTTTCATCATCTGATATCCTAGCGATTGGTATAACCAATCAACGTGAAACAACACTTATTTGGGACAAAGAAACTGGAACAACGATATACCCTGCTATTGTATGGCAAGATCGCCGTACAGCAGATTACTGCAAAGAATTTAATGAATATGAATCTATTATATTTAAAAAGACTGGTTTACTGCTCGATGCGTATTTTTCAGTAAGTAAAATAGCCTGGCTTTTAAATCATATACCAAATGTGAGAGAAAAAGCTGAAAACGGTAAACTAGCTTTTGGAACAATTGAAACATTTTTATTGTGGCGCCTTACTAAAGGTAAAGTTCATGCAACTGATATTACAAATGCTTCACGAACTTCATTAATGAATATTGAAACCGGGCTTTGGGATCAAGAGCTACTCAACTTATTTGACATTCCAGAAAGTATTTTACCATCAATTTACCCAAATTGTGCTGAGTTCGGCACTACTGATGTATTGGGCGAAAACATTCCTATCCTTGGTATGGCAGGTGATCAACAAGCAGCATTAATAGGACAAACATGTTTTAAACAAGGTATGTTAAAAAGTACTTATGGTACGGGGGCATTTTTGTTATTAAATACTGGAGATACAATAGTTCGATCGCAACATCGTTTATTAACAACTATTGCATACCAAATTAATCAGAATATTTGTTATGGCTTAGAAGGTTCTATTTTTATAGCTGGCGCTGCAATAAAATGGTTGTGTAATGAATTAAAAATAATTAATACACCAGAAGAATCTGAAATGGCTGCCAGCAATCTACATGATAATGGTGGTGTCTATTTTATTCCTGCCTTTAGTGGACTAGGTGCACCATATTGGCAACCCGAAGCCCGTGGTGCTATTTTTGGATTATCTCACAGTAGTCATCATCAATATATCACACGAGCAGCTTTAGAAGCCGTTTGCTACCAAACAAAAAATTTAATTGAACTCATGCATCATGATTGTGATTTTACGATCAATAATTGTAGAGTCGATGGTGGGATGGTTCAAAATAATTGGTTTCTACAATTTCTAACGGATATTTTGTCAATTGACATTGTATGTCCAGAAATTACCGAAACAACAGCCTTAGGTGCGGCATTTTTAGCAGGTTTACAAGCAGGATTATTTACTTCTCTTGAAGAGCTTCCTCATTATTTACAAAGTTCAAAAAAATTCACACCTCAAATGTCTAAATTATTACGTGAAGAATATTATCAAAAATGGTTGTTCTACGTTGAAAAGTTAATGCCGCAATAAATGCTACTAAAATCCAGATATTGATAAAATTATTCTTGAGTGATAATTGATAACCAAGATTCTTGATCTTTAGTTAAATTATAATAAGGGACGATTAAACTTTTTTGCAAACTCAAATTGCCAGCTGAAAGTTCTAACAAATTTAAAGGTGTTATGATTATATTAGAAATCAACTCAAACGCTTTTAAATTATTCTTTGCTAATATATTCTTTACTTCTTGAATAGTGACATGAGTAATACTTGGATCCCAAGAATCATAATCTGTGACAAAGCAACAAGATAAATAGCTTAATCCTGCTTCTCTTGCTAATGCATACTCAGGAAAAGCAGTCATTCCAATAATAGCTGCACCCAGATTCACATATAATAATGACTCAGCCCTAGTTGAAAAAGCAGGCCCTTCTATACATAAATAGGTTTTATCAAAATGAATATTAAATTCAATTGAACTTGATATATCTTTAACTAAATTTACAAGCTCAGGTGATACAGGCTCAGCAAGAGAAACGTGACTGGCAATGCCATTATCACAAAATGTATGAGCTCTGATACCTTTAGTTCGATCGATAAATTGATTTGGAATAACAACCTCACCTGGTTTTAAAGTTGCATCTAAACTACCAACTGAAGATGTTGAAATAATTGCTTTAGCACCGTACTTTTTTAAAATAAATATGTTTGCACGATAATTAACGGATGATGGAATTAATTCATGTGCGTGACCATGTCTTGGCAAGAATAATAATTCATTCTCATGAATTCGTATTCGTTTAAAACCACTGGAACACGCTCCAAATGGCGTTGCAGTAGGCAATTCTTCAAGAATTTCTACATCAGAAAAATTTTCGAAACCTGAACCACCTATAAGTGCCCACATTATCAATCCCAGTATGATATTTTAGCGAAAGACTTATATGTTATCATATTATTCAAAATAAAACACAGGATTGTCGTTCCCGTTCTTGATTAATCCTTTCAATTTCACGTTCAAGTTCATCTTCTGTAGGTTGAACGTTTCCTTGGCCCAGTACTGTTTTTCTCTGTTGGATTCTTTGTGCAGCAATATTAACAATGTCACGTTCCGCTGCATCACATCGGTTTTTATACAAATGAGCACCAACAACAGCAGCAGTACCAACCAAAGTAAATATACCAGCGGCCGTTTTACTGACAGAAACTGTTGCATGATCCGTTTGCCCACCAACTGAGACAAGCGAATTTTTTGTGTTCTTCCCAAAAAGAGCTGCTGAACAGCTTGTAGCATTTACTGCTCCCTTTGCTTCATTCGCGTGTCCAGCGATAAATGCATTTGTTGAAATAACAGCTTGATTAGTTTCATTGCTTTGAATCCCAACGTCTGAATAATCTGGATTTATTCCTATAAATGTTTTTTGAGGACAAGGAACTAATGTACCACAATCAGGACATTCTACATCTTTGTAATATCTACCTGTTTCACCATTTTTCATATTTTATACTCCTTTTTATATATTTTTTACAAATTTACCCAAAATTTTATAAATACAATGATAGAATTACTTTATTAAACCTGAATGAAAATATTATTACAAAATTGTAATGTTTACTAAAATCATTCTAAAAAACGGTTCATATTTTCACAAAAATATTTATTTTCTTAAATTACTCTTTACAGTGACCTCACCATCGTCACCAAAAATAATTTCTACTGCTGGCTTATTCGATTTTCTTTTATTCCAGAAACTACTTATGGCTAAACCCACCAAAGTTGCACCAATCAAGCCAGCACCAATGAGGTTTGCAGCAGATCCAGTATTCGTTACATTGACAGAAGATCGATTAGTTTTTTGTGTGTCCTGCTCTTTGATAAACGTTGCTTGACAAAGATTCGGATCATCTTCTATTACCTCAAGAGACCCTAAATTAAGTTCAGCTAATTCGCTACCACTGCTTGAGACATCGTCATCTATTGAATCTGAACTTAACTCACTAGAGTCCAAGGTAGAATTTTCTGAAATATATTCCGAAGAACAAAAAATATCTTCAACCTTATATTTTCTTCCACTATTGATTAAATCTATAAAATCGTTGCAAACTGTACGATCATCTTGAAGCATCATTTGATTTAACAAATTATCTATAAATTCAAAAATACCTGGCCCATTCAACTGCGGATAAATAACTTCACTAAATCTAGAACCTGATAAAAATGGATCTATGATAATATTCTCAACCATTCCTAGATTTTTAAGACGCCAAATATTAAGTAATGCTTCCACACTCATATTCAACACATACTTTAAAAGATCATTCAACACAATTTTATCTGATTCGTCAAAATCATAGAATCCATTTTTTTTAAATAATTGATAAATTTTTAATGAAAAATTAACACAAAAATTATCAGCATCATCTTTTGAAATAGCACCACAATGTAATTTATCAATAAATTCTATGGCAACATTTTCAGCATATTTTTCATGCTGTCTATTTAAATATAACTTTAAAGGGCCATTGTTCACAGGTTGGTTTTTACAAAAAATTATATCCCTCAGATAACGACTGAGAACTTTATTTAATGCATTTTTGTACCTTGAGTTAATTTTATCTTGTATATACAATACAACTACTTGCTGCGTTACTTCACGAATGACTGATTCAACAATCAAAGCCGAATTTGAATTTAATATTTTGATTTTGCCTTTATCAGGGTCACAAATAAACCATACATCAATTAATTTCGAAACAATCGATTTAGTTAAAACATCATCCATATCAGCATTATAAATCATCTTCTTTTTCCAAAAACTCATAATTTCTTTCACGGCATTACTGTATTTCGTGAATTCTTTTTCAGCGTTTTCATCATTTTTTATAAAAAGAATGCCAAAATCAAAATAATCTAACTTGCACATCATCCCACGCAAATATAATTCTTCTTCGCTAATTCCACTTTTCTTAATAAGATCAGCATATTGAGTAACATTCAAACCAGACAAATGTAAGCTTTCATCTTTCAAACATTTCTTTAAATGTTTGATAAAAGCATTTTTGTACTCTTCAAAAACATAATAATCAGCTTCATCGTCATTTAGGAATAAATTATTTAATCTTTTAAGTAATAATTTAAGTTTATCCAGTTTAAATAAACTTAATTTTATATTTATTGTATTAGTGGTTTCTGGATACATAAAATTGCTCTCATCATTAATTGGGATTACATTATAAAATCAAATGATTACTTTAAAATTAACAAAGCATTACAGTATTGAAATAAAGCAACATGCTTGTATAATGGTATTCTGATTAAAATTATGTTAAAATCCGAAACACGTGTATTTTTTGTTGCGTTATAAATTAAATGAACAATACATAGGTTTTATTTTCACAAGATTTTTAACACTTATAATAAAAATAATATCCAGTTAGAAAGATAAGCCATGATAAAAATGAAAAACATCTGCAAATCATATAATAATGGTGTCGATTTCATTATTCATGATCTAAATTTGGAAATCTACAATGGTGAAATAATAGTCATTCTAGGTTCGTCTGGTTGTGGAAAAACAACCACGCTTAAAATGATTAACAAATTAATCACACCTGACTCTGGTAGCATTCAAATTGATGATCACTCCATTGAGCAATACGATCCTATAATATTACGTCGTAAAATTGGTTATGTATTTCAGTCACTTGGTTTATTTCCGCACATGAGTATAGCTGATAATATTTCTATTGTTTTAAAACTAGAAAAAATACCTTATAAAAGCAGAATGAAACGTACATATGAACTACTTGAGCTAATGCATCTTGAGCCAGAAATTTATGCGCATCGTTCAATAGATGAATTATCAGGTGGTCAATTACAACGAATTGCCGTGGCTAGAGCACTTGCAAACCATCCAAATATATTATTGATGGACGAACCATTTGCTGCACTCGATGCAATCACACGAAATCATTTACAGCAAGAAGTTATTAATTTAAATCAAGAATTAAAAATCACAATTGTTTTCGTAACACATGACTTACACGAGGCTTTACGAATCGCAGATAGGATTGTTGTGATCAATCGTGGACATATTGAACAAATAGGCTCAAAAAATGAGATCCTTCTTTCACCAAAAACCGAGTTTGTAAAAAAACTAATCGATATATCAGGATTGTCTAATCAGAATTTACAATGACCATAATTAATCTTTTACATTTTATTCAAAATAATATAGATCTTTTATATGTTAAAGTTTCAGAGCAATTATATTTAGTATTAACTTCTACAGTGATTGCTTTAATAATAGGTATCCCGTTAGGTATTTGGTTATCGAAAAAAATTAAATTGTAATATATTTTTTTATCGTTA
>JBFWPS010000093.1:0-7467 GCA_050249855.1 Gammaproteobacteria bacterium | reverse complement strand
GTGTGCTCTTCCGATCTGTACTTGCTAAATGACCAAGTTGGTTGTAAGATCTGTTCTTGTAAATTCTAAATCTGGAATGATACTTTTTGAAGGTTTTACATATTCACTACAAAGTTGGTTAACTAAATGGCCATTGCTTGTGATCTCGTTGAAATAATGATTTTTTTCATCAAGATTAATTTCAGTTAGGCACAAACATCGACCGTGAGTTTGGTCATTCACCCAATGAAATGCAAAATTTCTCTCTCTTAACCATGTTAGGATCAATTCGATAGGAACACCATTAGGTAGATTTATCAGTATGTCTTGAATTCCATTATTTCTTCGAGTCAATAGAAGATCAGGTAAAGTAGGTTGATTGCCAATAAGATGGTATGAAATACGTTCTTCTGGTTCCCATTTGCTCATTTGCTTCAGACAGTCTTCAAAAAGTATAGAGAATTTTGAAAAATACAATTCATTTTTTGTATCTATATATTGGAAGGTTGTGATTAAAAATGAACTTGGGTGAATTGTGGGTTGAAAATCACCTCTTTTTTCAAATGATTGATTATCATTAAGCTGAATATACAAACAAAAGCCTTTTTCCTCATCTGCTTTTAAAGAGGCAGTTAGTTTGTGGTGTTCAGCCCATGCGATAATAATACTTGTGGGTATTTGCCAATTAAATTTGATTAAAACAACCCATTTGTTTTGATGTTTTGCCACAAAAGGTTGAAGTTTGTCTTGTGTTACATCTTCAAAATTATGTTTTTCATATTGAGTCTTAAATTTTTCTTTCGTGTCTTTAATGGCATCTTGAATGGAAGTTTTTTGATTATTCATATAGGGTTTAAATAGGCTAATTATATTTAATAAAAAGCGCACAAAAATGGAGATGCTGGATGGCCATTTGTTTTCAGAAATTAATTTACGTTCGGTGCAGTTTAAAGTAGTGCCTTGTGCAAAAATTCCAACTAGCATCGGTTCAGGTAGGGTCATGTCTTCAAAAAATTCATTGAGATTTTTAATGAGATCAGTTGTTCTATGTGCTGTTAGTGCAAATCTAATAAAATAGAGTCGGTATTGTTGAAAATACGAGTAGCTGGCAGCGATATTATATTCATCTTTTGGTTCATTTCTTTGAATTAACCATGCTTGTTGATAAGCACGTGCAATCAACATTATCAAAACTGGGTATTCTTCATCATATTGTGAAAATTTATCTTCAATTTTTTCTGCTTTTTCAATAACGTCAAGATGTAGATGAGGTAAAATATTAGCTGTTAATTTTATTGGATACTCTGTTTCAAGTGTAACTCTAAGAGTATAAATAGCACTTAAATACATTATTTGTGTTATTACTGTTGGTATAGGTTGAATGATTTTTTGAGTTTCATTTTTTTCTAAGAAGTGGATATCATATTGTGCTTTGTATCTGATATCATTATTTTTTATTAAGTCAGTGTGAAACATTAATAATAAGGCTCGGCTGAAACGAAAATGAATATTGCTTGGATGTCTCTTACAAATATAATTATACAGGCTTAATGCTTCGTCTATTCGATTGCAGGCTTCTAATTTAGTGGCAATTAAAAGCGTTCGATTACTATCTAAATGAATATATTGTGGCTCATTATTATGACCAGTTTTAGGGATCACGAGGAAAAAACCAAATTCATGTTCTAAATCGCAGGGAACAGTACATATTTTTTTAGGATCAGCGATTAAATGAGATAATTGTTTAAATGGCTGTTGTAATTTGGCATAAATAGATGGATCTTCTGACTTGATATTATAAGTACCTTCCAAACGTGCAAGCAATTCAAATTCTCGCATAATAAAACGTTGATCCATGGGGGTAAGTGTTCGATATTCTTTATCAGGCCTAAAGGATAAGGTATGATGGTGTAGTAGAATGCCTTCTCCGTTTTTTTGAAGTGAGTTAATAAACCAGTGCATGTAAAGGATCTGTGTTTTAAATTCAGGCCAGGTAATACCTCGATTAGGCTTTTTGCCTCCGTTCGAAAATGTTGGCTGTGTTTGAAAAAATGAGCCATTATGTGCCATTGGGTGGATACCACCTAGCGCATCTAATCCATCTGCGATGATTAAATTTATCCAATCTGCATTTTTCAAATTCATTTGAGTGCGTTCTGGTAATGCAACAAATCGTTGCCAGCTTAATTTTTTTTCTGATTGTTGCATCAGTTCTAGCATAGCGAATAGTGCAAAAAAAACATTTTCATTGCGCGCAGATTCAGCAATGATATTGGCACTTATCATCAATAAAAGTGCTTGAGATATATCTGTGGATTGTTTGCCATTCAATATGTTAAGAATTTGTAAATTAATTCTATTTTCAGGGCTTTGTAGTGAGTTAGACTCAAAAAACTCATGATTAACTTGTTTTTGTAGTGTTTGGTATGAAGTATCTTTAGACTCTTTAGGGAGCGCGTTAATAGCTTGTGTTAATTCAGTATCTGTCAAATCATTTTTAAAAATTCTACAAATGCTATCAAAGATGTTATTTTCTTCAATGCTTAATTCCATTGGATTTTTTGGAGAGATTTCCTCTTTTTGTTCTAGTGTTTCATTACGTTTGCTCGCTTCCATTTGCCAGGTTTTTCTGGCATTTTTTAGTGCTTGTAAAATATTACTTTTATCTAAAGTGTGAAAATTTTTACTAGATAAAATGATTTGGATGATTCTAGGTATCGCAGGCAAGCTACTCGAAGTTATATTAGATAAAGAATGAATATTATATGCAGCAAGAGGTCCTAGATCAGAAACATAATTTCTGCTATTTTGTGTCATTCGTCTTGCAATAATATGTCCTGCGACCATATAAAGATAAAATTTTTTATTTTGATGCGCTTGATGAATTTTTTCTGCTGACAAAGCCGCATAATACCACTTTGAACAAGTATCTAGCATTGACAATGGATAGGAAGTATTACCAGTTGTTCCTGATAATATTTTTATGACATCTTGAATAGTCAGTAATGGTTGATCATGCTTAATCTCCTCACAATTCTCAGGCACTACATCGATTTTGCCACGTAGATAAGTAGCGACAGTCGTTTTGCTGGTACTGAAAACACCGTTTGGTTGTTCAGGATTAAAGTAAAACGCACGTTTAGTATGATCAGTTATTTCCTGGACTAATAATTCTCCTGGAAAACTAACTCGCTCCTCATCGTAGCTATCAAGAATTGCATAATGCAGATTGAGATATAATCGTGGGAGAGCAATTTCTAGCAATTCATTTGGCTTAAAGTCAGTTGGAAGATGGTTTCCTATGGCTAACCAATCCATGGTTTCGATTAAGCTAAACCATGCTTTTGATAAATTGACAAAATTAGGATTTTTTTGCATTTTATCATGATTGAGATAATCAATACCCGTAATAATGATAAGTGTAGAATCTTTTTTTTCATTTGAAAAATCGATATTGAGCAATGTAGCTAGTTTTTCTAAAGTAAAAGGAGGTTCGATTGGAATATCAAGTAATTTAGAATATGGTAACCATAAAACTTGTTTATATCTTGTTAATATTTTTCCTTGTTGCCACGTTTCAATCAGTCTTAATCCAAGGATATGAGTGGCTATACCTGAATTATCTTGTAGAAACAAACCATTCTTGCAATGAGCTCTGTGCTTGAGAGCTAAGGATAATAAACGTGGATTTTCGTTGTCTATTCTATATGCATCTAATATATCATCTAGCTTGAAACCATAACTACCCCAAGATTTTTTTAGTTGGTTCAATATGAAGGTGTGCGTTAGCATATTTTTATTCCAATATAAACAATAGGGCCAAGTCTTGAATTGCAGACTTTTTCACATTTTGTGGTTAGTTGTAAATATTAAAGTTATAATACAACTAGTTTAATTCTAATCTTTTTTATCAGATTAATCTGATTATCAGTAAGTGAAAAAGTCTTTAATTCAATACTTGATTCCATGCCTACCGCAAATCTGTCTCCGTTCTACTAGCGTAAAATTTCACGTTGTAAAAAATCAAAATCTTGATAAGATTTCAGATAACTGTTGTAAAAAACGTGACAAAATAGAAAAAATAAACAACAGATCTTAGACTCTCTTTTGAGGTTTAGCAAGGCTATTAAATTAATTTTATTGTAAATTGGAGAATAATGATGTTAAGAGGATATGGGTTAGCTGATAGTATCAGAAATCAAGTTGATACACTTATAAGAAAAAATGATTATTCGGCGTTAACAAGCTATTACAATGAAAAAAACGGTCAAACTAAAAAGATTATTCTTGTTCATTTGAAAGATAATTACGCAAATACATCACCATTGAGTTCAGATTTAATGTTGCAGTTAGTAGAGGAACCTGATTCAACATTATTTTTAGATTTAATAAACTTTGGAGCGAAATTTAATATTTTATATAGGCATGGACACTCAACGCTTGAGTTGGCAATCATTTCTAAAAACTATAAAGCTTTGGAAGCCATGCTTGAGAATCAACTTTCTACGCTAGTGAATTCTCAATATGATTTTTCTTTTTATGCAGAAGCTAAAAAAGTTGCAAAAAACAAAGATGATCATAAAGCACTTGAAATATTAAAAAAATATAAAGAAATTTTAAAATTTAGAAGAGGGCAACAATATCTTTGTTCACGAGAATCTGATTATACTAGACGACCTATCTATTCTGGAGCAGTGCTTCCTGCAGCAAATCTCTCGGCGTTTTCTGATTTATCATTACAGCCTGAGGTTAGAATTACTCAAGAGCCAAGATGGATCGATGTGGCAGGAGCAAATTATCAATATAAATGGATCATTGAGCCGGCTGGTCAACTTGTTGAACGTGAATCAGGTAAAGTTACATCAAGATTTTGTTCAGGCGTATTAATTAGTAATGAATTATTTTTAACAGCAGGTCACTGCGTAGGTTCAGATGATGATAATGATACGACTGATACTTCAAATGTTTGTAAATTTAGTCTTGATGATGTCGATGTCAGAACGACTTTTGTAAGCTTTAATTATCAATATCCATCATATGATGAAACTCAGAAGGTTGGGGAAGGTAAAATTGTTGAAGATTTTCGACCTGTTCGTGAAATCGTGGAATCTGGTAAGTGCCAAGGATATGATTTTGCTATTCTACGTTTAGACAATTCAGACTCTAGTAATCAATATGGAAAAGTAGCATTAGGAACTAATTTACCGGTAATCGGTTCTTCGCTTGTTATTACACAACATCCCGATGGAATACCAAAGAAATTTGCCCAGGGCAAAAGAGTTGCTAACCAAGATCAAACTAACGCTGAATTGCTTGCTTACGATATAGACACACAACCGGGTTCTTCAGGTTCACCAGTTGGTGATCCCAGTACGAATAAAGTAGTAGCCGTGCATATACAAGGTGGTAAAGATTGCAATTATGCTATACCAATCAGTTCATTTGCTCAAAGTTCATCAACCATTTCTGGCTTACTAGGTTTAACGGGTCAGTTTAGAGCAAGAAGTAGCGATTATCATTCTGCTAATTCATCTAATGCGTTATCTGCAGCTGTGGGTGAAAGAAGACGACGTGGGCATGGTCATTACTAACGTTTTAAATCAGATGCTGACGGTCATGTCTTGAATTACAGTTTTTTTTCACATTTTAGGGTCAGAAGTAAGCATTACAGTTTTTAATTATTCTCAACCCCAACTTTAGCAAAACAAACCCTGTTAAATCCACAATTCATTGACGTACAACGATTAGAAGATGAAGCGTTAAAACAAAACCTATGGTCAGGTTCGCTTGAATTTGGTCTAAAATATCTAAAAACACGCAATATCAGTAGGTGAAAAGAAAATATTTTTACAGAGTGATTTAAAACACGAAAAAAATAGGCTTAATTGTAGATATTTTTGAAAGTTGCGGCAGAAGAAAAATATTGTTATGATGACCACTTGTGTGGGTGTTTGTAAAAATATCTACGTAATTTTACAAGGAGAATAACATGAAAAAAAGTTTAAAAACATTGCTATTATCTGCGGCTATATTAGCTATAAGCCTACCTTCTTATGCAAATCATCACCAACATATGAAAAAATGGTACTGCGTATCATCAAATTGGTCAAAAACCCATACATGGGGTTGGTATTCTAAGAATCTGAACCATGCTAAAATGATGGCTCTTCAAAGTTGTCAAAATTCACACAAGGCTCTATTTTCTGAAAAATGTTATATCAGAGAATGTGTTAAAAAATAGATCTAAGAACACGAATCTATTTTCTAAAATGACGGGGTCAAATTTGACCCCGTTGATTTTCCAGCAATTTTAAAAATTTTTCTCTTACTATACTTAGTTTTCTTTTTGATTTTATCATTTTAATTATTTGATTTGCTTTTTTTATATCAAATGAATTAGGTATTTCTAATTCAGGTAAAGATGAAAATAATTTTGTTTTGTTATCACTCAAATAAAATGTATCTAAAAGTGCTTTTTCTGGAGTGGCTATTTTAACATAAGTATTTTTGATGTTTTCATATCCAAAGAAGAAATCTGGTTGTAAGTGATGTATAGAAACGGAGGCAATAGGAGTAATAAACTGTTTTGATCTTGCTATAGATACTGCGTAAATTTTTTCAGGAATTTGTTCAATCATTCCATGAAAAAATAAAGCTGATTGCAAAGATATATAAGTTGGAAATGGAGTCGTCAGAGTTTCAGGTAACAATAGTGGATCAAGATCTTTAAAAACCCATAATCCTCTTCCAATATGAGTAATTTGTTCCGCATTTTTGAGTCTAGATAAAATTTTACTAGCATGCGTAATATTAATATCTAATAGTGTTGCTACGTCAATTGTTTTTAAATAAGGTTGATTTGTTTTTTTTAATATATTATATGCATTTATCAACTTCATTGCTGTGCCTTTTCCAGTTTTTCGCTAATTGCTTTTATCATGCTATGCCAGATTTCTTCTGAGTCATAAACTTTTTTGTAACTTTCAGGCAAATAAGCAAGCACTTGACTTTTAAAATCTTTAAATTTAAGTGTCAGCATGTTTTCTTGAGCGATTGATAGGTTATTAATAATATTTTTATCATGAAAAATCCCTTTTTCACCCAAGCAAATTAAGTGATATAAATCAAATACATCACGTGCTTGTGTTTGAGTGCGATGCATAAGAGCTAAAATTTTTTGTTGAAATGCTATCTCCATTGGATAATGATTAACTAAAATAGGCCTTAAAAAATATTCACTTATTATTATTGGATCTATTGGCTGAAATAAAACATTATTATTGAAGTCTCTTCTTGAGAATTCAATTTTTGTTGGTAGTTCAATTGAAATATTTGAAAATTTCAAAGTTATTTTCCAGCGCTGTGTTGTTTCTGTCTGTTTTGGTTCACTAATATTTGATATGATGATTTTTTTAGTTTGTAGAATTTGACTGAATGGAGTGGAATTTATAATAGTATTGATTTTTTTGCGCAGAGTATTTTTAGCAA
>JBFWPS010000092.1:0-7498 GCA_050249855.1 Gammaproteobacteria bacterium | reverse complement strand
CATTTTTAGAATCGGAAGCCCCACCAGCATGCTTAATCATTTCAGATGCTTGAGTTGTCCCATAGAGTAATCGATATTGAATATTTTTAACTTGCTCAGGAGAAAGGCCAACCACATGTTCTAGATATCTTGGAATCACATAGGAATAATCATTAGAATTAGAGACAAAATGCACCTCATGCCCCTCTGCTTGGAGATTTTTTATTAAGCTTTTCCAGTCTTGTAAACTTTGTAAACCATCATCTTCTCTTGTATGTGTTCTGCTATAGTTTAAAACTGCTTGCCAAACATCTTCTTGTGTTGCAACAGGCTGTCCTTGGGTTCCACACCGCTTTGCTAAATCTTCATCTCGTATTGTATTAAGGTCTTCTCTACCTTTAAATCGTCTTTGGAAATTGTGTTCGACTGGAATTAATAAATCAGCACATATAAGAAATTTCATGCCATTATCCTTTAGGTATTCAATATTAGGTCAAAAAATTGTTCTGT
This sequence comes from Gammaproteobacteria bacterium, assembly GCA_050249855.1. Lineage (GTDB taxonomy): Bacteria > Pseudomonadota > Gammaproteobacteria > JBGSLN01 > JBGSLN01 > JBFWPS01. The sequence goes on along the minus strand of JBFWPS010000092.1, from coordinate 7,009 downwards.
TTTTTTACATGCGTTGATTCTAACCAATGAATCTTAAGGTTTCCTTAAGATTTGCTTGATAAGATTGTCGAATTATTAAAATAGTATCATTAGGAAAGGAATAGTCATGCTCGCCTTTGGCAATTATTTAGATGAAAAAATTACTTCATTTCATACATCCAACCCTCAAATCACTCAAGCATTAACTACTCTAAAAGGTAAATTTGCTCAAAATGCCGAAATCAGCGAAGCAAATATCTCAAAAGTAAAAGATATTATAGCTGATATTGAAACAGTTCAGAGACTTAGACAATTTTTTCCTAATCTCCAAAATCGCGCAGTTCAAATAGCAAAACTCGAAAATAGCCTTATCAACTATCTCACTGATACTTCACCAGACACATTAACCACTTCAGACACTTTACCTATCAAAGCACAGCTTGAAAAAATTAGGTATTTAGATGGCTTATATCAAGGTTTTATTGAACTTAAAACAAATTCAAAGTTTAAAAAACGCGCCCCCATATTTCAAAAATTTTATGAACATATTACAGAACTATATAATACTTTAGATTTTGAATTGACCGAGAAAAAACTCGAACTATATAATACATTCAAAAAAGTAGACCAACTACTTCTTACAAAAATCTCACTTTTTCAAAAAAGGCGAGATGACAATAAGAATGGCCTATTACTGAAACCATTTTATGATAGAGTTATTGCTTCTCTTTTAAGAACTTATGACGCCTTAAACATTGATACTGACTACAACAAGCTCTTCCAAAGTATTTCATCTGAATTTAACACAGAAAATATCGAATTACTTGCTCTAACAATAGGTCGAATCCAAGATCTTGCTCCTCAACATAACAAGAATGAAAAGCGTATATATGATGAATTACAAAAAACCACATCAGACACAATTAAAGCAGGAATAACAAACTATCAAACAACAAACCAATTCTTCAATAATTTATATGAAACCTACAATCACATTATTAAATTAATGCAATCTAATTTAGCTAGAAACCTAAGTGCATCTAGTTCTCCTGCAGAAAGTGAAGACGAAGATGAAACGTCACTTAATAGGACAACCGTAGTTACTACCATAATAGCCAGTGAAGATAGAAAAGTTGCTATTGATAACCTTAAGACATTTTTAGCGAAAATAAATTTAAAGATAAATATCTCAGAGGTTGAAAGATTATTAAGAAAATTTGAACATTTTGAAAGTGATGTTCAAAGACTACGAATTCAAGTGGCTCAAGACCGACTATTAAATAAGATGCTCAATACCTACGTTAAATCCGGATATGAAGTTTTTAAAACTATTCAACTGACTCAATTAAATGAGCTCAATGTCTGTTTTGCTTCTACTGATAAAGCGAGGGAAACACTAGTATCATTAGCACAATTAACTACAGTCATGCATTTTTGGATTAAGCGTTATAAACATGATGATTTAGAAAACGCGCTAAAACGTGATGAAAATAGAATCATAAAATCTGCTACTCCGACTACTGAAGAACAAATTAAAGAAGTTCAAACTTCACTAAAATCTACTTTCTTACTCGCACGTCATGCAAGCTGGAAAAATGAATTACTAAAGTATTATGATCCATCGAGTAAGCAATATGGATTCTTTAGTAGAGATGAGGTTCGCCAAAAACAATTTGACGATTTAGTCAAAAAACTCGCTAATGTAGAACCTAGCATAGCCCCAGATGGCGAAAATTTCTCTGATAAATACAAAATTGAAATTAAGAATGTCGTTGAATCAGAAATAGCTAGCATTATGAAAACTGCCAGAAGAAGTACCTTAGTTGACCAGCTCAATAATATGGTTCAAACATTTTGTCAAATATCTAGTAAGCAGCTTGTTGAGCTTAGATAGACTATTTTCATTTAAAGGGTAGCCTTGACAAAAATGCCAATACAGCGGATATTTTCTACTTTGAAAATAGAATAAATAATCTGTGAGACCCATTATGAAGAGTGCTGATATTCGCCAAGCTTTTTTAAATTATTTTAGAGAAAAAAACCATGAGGTTGTTCCCTCCAGCCAGCTAATTCCAGGCAATGACCCAACTTTATTATTCACCAATGCAGGCATGGTTCAATTTAAAGAAGTGTTCCTTGGGCTAGAAAAAAAACCTTATACCAAAGCCACCAGCTCACAACGCTGTGTACGCGCTGGTGGTAAACATAATGATTTAGAAAATGTCGGTTATACAGCCCGTCATCATACATTTTTTGAAATGCTCGGTAATTTTAGCTTTGGAGATTATTTTAAACGCGAAGCGATTCACTTTGCTTGGGACTTTCTTACAACTGTTTTAAACATCCCTGCTGAAAAATTATGGGTTACTGTTTTTGAAGAAGATGATGAAACAGCCGATATATGGCTCAAAGAAATGAAAATAGATCCTACACGTTTTTCACGCTGTGGCGAAAAAGATAATTTTTGGGCAATGGGTGATACAGGCCCATGCGGCCCCTGCACTGAAATTTTTTATGACCATGGGCCTGAAGTAGCTGGTGGCCCTCCAGGTAGTCCTGATGCAGATGGTGATCGTTATATTGAAATATGGAATTTGGTATTCATGCAATATAATCGTGATGCTAATGGTAAAATTAAACCTTTACCTAAACCTTCTGTTGATACAGGCATGGGACTTGAACGCATTTCAGCGGTTATGCAAGGGGTCCATAATAATTATGATATTGATTTATTTCAAAATTTGATCGATGAAATTAAATTAATCATTAAAAATACTCCAACCAGTGAAAAAAATAATTCAAATGAAAAAATTCGTGTGGCACCATTTGAAAGCCTAAAACATAAATCTGATTCTAAAAAACTTGATACACAACCACCTATCACCTCCCTACAAGTAATCGCCGATCATATACGCTCGGTTTCATTTTTAATTACGGATGGTGTAACACCTTCAAACGAAGGTCGCGGATATGTTTTACGAAGAATTATGCGAAGAGCTTTACGACATGGTCACAAACTTGGCTTACGTGATCCCTTCTTTTATAAATTAGTAAAACCATTAGTAAAAGAGATGGGTGATGCTTATCCTGAATTAACAAAAGCACAATCACTTATAGAAAAAATTATTTTACGTGAGGAAGAATTATTTGCAACAACACTCGATCAAGGTTTAAAAATATTTGAAACTGAAGTTGCAAAATTAAAAAATAAAGTCATTCCTGGCGATATTATTTTTCGATTATATGATACCTATGGTTTTCCGTTGGATCTGACCGCAGACATTGCACGAGAACGTAATTTTTCAATTGATGAAGAAGGTTTTCATCATGAGATGGAATTACAACGTCAACGCTCTCAAGCAGCCAGTAAATTTGATGTGGCCTATGAAGTTAACGCTGAACTTGATCATGAAACTACTTTTATCGGTTATAAAACCTTAACAGAAAAAACAAATATATTAGCTTTATTAAGTGGTGATCAAAATGTTAATCAACTTGAAGCGGGTCAAGAAGGTATCATTGTTCTTTCACATACACCATTTTATGCGGAATCAGGTGGACAAGTTGGTGATCAAGGTAAAATTAGTTCTGATCATGCATTATTTGAAGTTCAAGATACACAAAAACAAGGTACGACCATTTTACATTTCGGAAAAGTTAAAAAAGGAACTTTGTCACTAGGAACAGAAGTCACTGCAAAAGTGTCTGCTCAAACAAGAAGTGAAACAGCAGCTAATCATTCTGCTACACATTTATTACATGCAGCCCTACGTCAACTTTTCGGAGAACATATTTTACAAAAAGGTTCTTTAGTCGAACCAAAACGTTTTCGTTTAGATTTCTCTCACTTTGAACCACTCACATTTGAACAAATACGTGCAGTCGAACATTTGGTGAATGAACAAATAAGAAAAAATCTCGTAGTTGAAACTAAAATAATGACGCCTGAAGAAGCGATGGATAGTGGCGCTATGGCCTTGTTCGGCGAAAAATATGGTGCTGAAGTTCGCGTACTTTGTATGGGTGATTTTTCGATTGAATTATGCGGTGGCACACACGTTAAACGAACTGGCGCTATTGGTTTATTTAAAATTATTTCTGAAACTGGTATCGCTTCTGGTATTAGACGCATGGAAGCTGTCACGGGTGAAAGTGCTTTAAACTTCTGCGATGCACATGAAGATCAACTACATGAAGCAAGCGCATTAATGAAATCGAATATAACCAATATAATCCCTCGTATTAAGCAAGTTTTATCGCATCAAAAAACTTTAGAGCAAGATTTAAATCAACTACGTTTGCGTATCGCTAACTTACAAACGCACGAATTTGCAGAAAAGGCCCAGACAATAGGTGATATTCAGGCACTATCCTTATTATTAAAAGATGTTGATCAAAATATTGTAAAAGAAATTTTAGGAAATTTGCAGCAAAAATTAAAAAAGTCAGTTATACTAATTGCTTTCGCAGGCGATGAAAATAAAGTAAATTTAATTGCAGGGGTTACACCAAACTTGATACCACAATTTAGTGCAAATGAATTGATCAAGTTCCTGGCAGAGCAATTGCACGGTAAAGGTGGTGGCAGACCAGAACTTGCACAGGGCGCGGCAAAACAGCATCCTGAGATAAATCAAATATTACAGTCTGTATATACTTGGATCCAAAACAAATTAACGTGATAGCAATATGTCTTTAATTATTCAAAAATATGGTGGTACTTCAGTAGGCACTTTAGAGCGAATTGAACACGTTGCCGAAAAAGTTATTAAAGCAAAAAAAGCGGGTCATGACGTGATTGTTGTTGTTTCCGCGATGAATGGTGAAACAGACAGATTGATCGGTTTAGCTAAAGCGATTCATCCTGAACCTGCAGCACGTGAATTCGATGTGATTGTGTCTACGGGCGAGCAAGTTTCTATGGGTTTACTCGCTTTAGCGCTCATTAAACGTGGTTTTAAAGCTCGTTCTTATACTGGCCCACAAACAAATATCATAACAGATGGGTCACATAACAAAGCACGTATTGTCACCATTCAAGCAAATCACTTATTGGAAGATGTAAAACAAAACTGTATTCCTGTTATAGCAGGCTTCCAAGGCGTTGACGCTAATGGCGATATTAATACGCTAGGTCGCGGAGGCTCTGACACAACGGCAGTAGCATTAGCAGCAGCTCTTAAAGCAGATGAATGTCAAATCTACACTGATGTAGAAGGTGTTTATACAGCTGACCCACATATTGTTCCAACAGCCAGAAGATTATCGCAAATTACATTTGAAGAAATGTTAGAGTTAGCAAGTTTAGGCGCAAAGGTATTACAAAATCGAGCTGTAGAGTTCGCAGGGAAATATAAAGTTCCACTGCGTGTATTATCCACATTTATAGAAGGACCGGGTACCTTGGTTACATTTAATGAAGATCATATGGAAAGCGCACTCGTTTCAGGTATTGCATTTAACCGAAATGAAGCAAAGTTAACTGTTATTGGCTTACCTAACATACCAGGCGCAGAATATCATGTTATTGGACCTATCAGTGCAGCCAATATCGATGTTGATATGATTGTTCAAAATACAGCACTTGATGGAACAACTAATCTGACCTTTACAGTCTGTCGCGATGATTACCAAAAAGCATTGAATATTTTGGACCAAGTTGCTGTTGAATTAAGTGCCACACAAGTTGTGGGAGACAACAAAATCGCTAAATTATCACTCGTTGGTCTAGGAATGCGCTCTCATGCCGGTGTCGCTAGTAAAATGTTTGAAATTTTAGCAAAAGAAGGGATTAATATTCAGTTAATTTCAACATCTGAAATCAAAATCTCCGTTGCAATTGACGAAAAATATCTAGAATTAGGCGTTAGAGCGCTACACGATGCATTTCAATTAGATTGCGAACCTGTAGAAGAATTTGATCCACTTTAATGCTTGCACTAATACAACTTACAAGTTAATCTTGTCGCGATTTTTTTGAAAAAAATCGAGCTTGAGGAGTTATTAAATGCTTATTTTAACACGCCGAGTAGGTGAAACATTGATTATCGGGGACGATGTAAATATTACTGTTCTTGGTATAAAAGGAAATCAAGTCAGACTTGGAGTGAATGCGCCCAAAACAGTTTCTGTACACCGTGAAGAAATTTACCAGCGTATTCAACAAGAAAAGACTCGACCTACGAAAGAAACTGAAGCTACGCACGAACCAGAATAAATTTTAAATAATTTGTGTTTTTAAAATTCATATGTGTGTGTGTATACATTATGTTTGTATTAGGAGTAATGATTTTGGAGAGATGGCCGAGAGGCTGAAGGCGCTCCCCTGCTAAGGGAGTATGGGGTCAAAAACTCCATCGAGGGTTCGAATCCCTCTCTCTCCGCCAGAGATTAAAAGTTGTAACAAAGTACCAACTCATCACGCGCCCGTAGCTCAGCTGGATAGAGTACCTGGCTACGAACCAGAAGGTCGGGAGTTCGAATCTCTCCGGGCGCGCCAAATATTTCTTTTAAGATCAAACAGTTACACTAAATCGATCTTTTTTTATTTTCACACACATCTTCAAGTTTGCGTGAATTTTGCGTGACCTGATTTATTCCGTTAGATAACACTATTTTTCGCTTCAACAACGTTAGCGTTATCCCCTCCTCTATTGGTTCCACAACACGATTAGCAGCTGCAATCAACTTATCTAATTCAGCAGCTGAATAATGCGTTGTGATCCTTCCAGAGCGATGCCCTAATAAATCCTGCCTATCTTCAAAACTCACGCCAGCAGCTCTTAAACGCCTGCCAAATGTGTGTTTTAAATCATGGATACGAACTTGGTTTAAACCAAATGAACTTGTCGATGTACCAAACTTTTCCTCTTTTTTGCAATCCTGGAATTCTTTTTCGTCCCATATATAGTTAATTAGAATTTAAATGGTCTTATATATGAGTTATACTGCTTATTTTGGGGAAGAAGAAAATGAGCTACTCAGAAGACTTTAGAAAAATGGTTTTATCTCATCTAGATGCGGGTGCGAC
>JBFWPS010000091.1:0-7531 GCA_050249855.1 Gammaproteobacteria bacterium | reverse complement strand
AGCTGCGAAAAATTTTCTAACCTCGATATAGCTTTTGCGACAACATCATTATCTCCTGAAAAAAGATCTATTTGTATAAGATATAAATACTTAACCAAAAAACTAGGATTAGAGTGCTGACTATTAATAAATTCAGACGTAAGATTTACTTGAAATTGATCTTTAAATTCTGAAAACGGTGACTCAAGAATGAACTTTTTTAAGTTATCAATTTTATAGCTATAAAATAAAACATTAACGTAACGCATTTCACATTGCCTGTAAACTTCTTGTTCATTTTCTAATTTTATCTGAAATAAAAAATTCTCTTTCGCAAAAAACTCTCTTCTTGTTCTAGAAACCGACATAGCTTTTAAAAACATATCTTCTGCATCTGCATATTTCCCCAAAAAATAACTAACACGTCCGGCTAAAATATATGCATCCTGGAGATAAGTTTGAATGTGCTTTTCTTTTTCATATAATTTTTCTAGGATTTCAACCGCTTTATTAGAAAAATCTAATGCCTGAGAATATTCTCGATTCTCATAAGCAAATTCCGCTTCAATAAGATCACACCAACCCATTAAAAATCGTTTGCTTGTCATACCGAGATTTTTTAACGTTTCTCTAACTTCAAAAATAACTTTACTAATTTCATTAAAATTTTGTAAATTTTCATTCAATAGCAGTTCACATTTTAGTAATGTCTCAGCGTACGAAAGTTTTGCATGCAGATACCTCAAGCATGTTTCTCCGCTTGCCTGCAATCGATCATTTTCCATATGCTCAATGGCAGACTGATGTTTTTTAAATGCTAGATCTATTTTTTCTTTGTCCTTATTTTTTATAGCATTTTTAGCTAGAGCTCTAGCAAGCTCGTCCAATATGATACCTCGAGTTAAATTATAGTTTTCCCCATAAAGTTTTCTATCTCTCTCTAAGAGCTCTTCCAAAAGCTTCACAGCATTTTCGTAATTTCTATTAACCTCTGTTTCAAAACGAATACTCAGAAGCTTAGTAAATATTTTTTCTTCTTCACATTCTTTAAAAAATGCCTTATTTTGTGTGTTACTTAGCAATTTATCGTAAGATTTATCTGCTAGTTCTATATCTTCACTTATTTGATTATAGCACCCTGCTAACAGGTTAATATTGGCTCGAATAGCTCGAGAACGTGCAGTAGATAAGGGATCAAAATCAATTTGAATTATTTTATCTATGATGGGGCGAGCAAAATTGAGTTCACGCGAATGAAAAACGCAATAACTAACGAATCTAATCGCAAGCTCTATAAAATATATTTTATCTGTCGCAGACAAAATACCGGTGTTATTAATCGAATTTTCTATCAACTCACGTACATGTAAAATATATTTTTCATAACCACGAGAAGGTATTGGAAATCTTTTATCATAGTGAAATCGTTTACTAAAAAATTCAAATATACTGGGGTACCCTTCATCAAGCTCTATAGATAGATTTCTTATTACATTTCTTAATGATCGTGAGATTGTGTAATAACTGTTGGATGTTTCATATAAAAAAATTTCTCGAGCTTTACTAAAAATCTCAAGAGTATTGTTTTTATCGAGCAATTCCTGAAGCTCTTGAATGAGGTCATAATGAATTTCGTAAGAAAAATTTTGAGACAATATTTTTAAAAATGCCAAAAACTTTTTATCGAGAAAACTTATAGAAAATTTCATTACAACATCTAAAGGTGATAAGCTGGTCGACTTTAGCACATTAAGTTTTTTATCGATTTCTAAATATCGACTTTTTTTCCCTGCTATTTTGCATAAAAAAGTAATGGCAGTTACGTCAGAACTTAACGCTTGGCGAATATTTTCGGCACACTCCTTATCAACAACAAGTTTTTTTTCAATATATTTCGATACTTTTTCAAAGAAATCAGGTGACAAATTAGAGCTCAGGTCGTAACAAAATTCAGATACATTTTTTTCAAAAAACATGCATTTATTGTCTATTTCACCATTGCAAGTAACCAGAATGAAATGATGATTATCTGGACCTGAGAACAGTTGCTTTATATAAAGTAAACGTTGTTCATTCAATTCAGAGAATCCATCAAAAATAAACAATGATGGCTCTTTAGCAGAAATACACCTTGTTACAGCTATAACAAGTTCTTCGAGTGTCAAATATTCACTTCCTATACCATAGGTTTTAGCCAAATTATAAATGCTGTCGTAATATCCTGTTTCACTTTCTACAGTAATCCATACTGATTTGGTGATTTGAGAATTGCTTTCTCTAAAAGAACTGTCGAAACTTTTAGAATATTTCCTAAATAGTAATTGAGCAATACGTGTTTTTTCAGCTTGGGTACTCGATTTTCCTGCAAATACCAAAAATTGATTAGTCTCAAGCATGGTATTGATCTGATTGAGTTCTTTAGAGTCAACTAAATCTTCATGCTCTGACTCATGCGATGTCAGCATACTTGTATTAAAGCTTCTAAAATCGTTGGTGCTAGGAATACTTCTTCGTAGAATATTCGGAGTAGTCGTATCAGGAGATGCTGATACCCTACTTACACCATTAATCCGAGTTAGTGTATCTTTTATTTCTGAATTTGCCGTTCTATAAGCTTTACGTTGGACACCTAAAACTACGCCCAATAACTTTAAGTAATCGTGGTAGTAAAAAACATCACCTTTGGAAAATTTTGATACCGCTATCCATTTTAATACATGAGCCATTTTTAGCGGAATGCGTTTTATCAAATCTTCTCCATTATGTTTATCTCTAAGAATACTGCTTATATCTTTATCAAAATTGTAAAGACTTGTGTAAATATCGAAAGTTTCTTCGTATAAGAGAATTGCATGATCATATTCGCCTTTCGAAAAAAATTGCATTCCATATTGCATCAAAATCTTAGCCATTAAAAAATGACGGGGAATACCCTGTTGAGCTTCACCTGGCAGCAAGTCAGTAACTGAGCTTTTAGGAATATTCTTCACTTCAGTTAATCCTTTGTTTAAGTAGGCTACTGCGAGTTTAAAAGCATCTGTAAAGTAATCATCCGCTTGTTTAATTTTGCGTGAGGTCAAGATTCTAAATTTGATGTATTTTTTTTCTATCTGTTGTTGTGTAGTCGGCAAGAAATGATAATGAGCATATTCTTGAATTCTATCAATAGCTGCTAAATGTTCTTCTGCTTTTGTAATCTCATCTTTATAATAATGCGCTTTCGCACGTGTCACACAAACATCAAACATTAGATCAAAAAGGTTCTGTTCACGACAATAACGCTCTAGCTTTTCTAATTCCTCAACAGCAGAAGTATATTGATTTTCCGCAATCCAATTTTTCGCTCTATAAAAATTAGTTAGTGCGATGAATAGATGCTTATTTTTTTCATCATTAAATTTTTCTCCATAGTATTTTGCATAAATTTCTTGTGCATCTTTAAAATACTTGTCAGCATTATCGTAAAAATCAGTTTGGTATGCAATTAATCCACTTAAAACATTAATATGAGCTATAATATAATGCGATTGCATTTCAAATAATGCTGAAAATGATCCGCTAGCTTTGATAGAGTTGATTTCATCTTGAGCCAATTTAAATCGATTTCCGACTATTAATAAGTCGATTTTAGCAATCTTTGCAATCAAAAAAAGCTCTGTATCAGCAATTTTACAACATCTGTCAAAATAATAATTGGCTGCATCACAATAACCCTCAATCGCCTCATTTTTACCACGCAAATATAAATAAAACGCCATGTCTTGTGAACGATTGTCTACACCTTGAGGATAGAAATATTCTATAATTCTCAATATTTCTCTAAGAGCAAAGAAATTTCTCTTGCAAGAATGAAGATACGCCGCTTTCAAAAACATGTATCTAGCAGTTGATGGATAACGGAACAACATATGTTTTGAATTTATTATCAACGAAAAACAAAAAATATGATTATCGATTCCCCAATACTCATGCATTGGTCGAGCAATATTAAAATTTATTCGTGTATTTTCAGAAAAACTACGGTGCTTCATAAATTTTTTGACTAGCTTTTCTATAATGTTATTCTTGGTATTTTCTTCTTCTTGTTGAAAAAGTATCAGCAAATATCTATGTACCCAATAATGGATAACATAAGCATCTTTATTTTTGTTTTCTTCCAGGAGAGAATGTTCAACCAAAATTTCTGCAACTTTAGATTCGATCAAGTTTTTGCTGATGCTCTCCGGAGCATAAAATGCCAGACTGAGCATTTCTTCATAAATGTCTTTAATATCTTCTCTATAAGTTTCTTTAATTACCCCAAGCAAACCTTCCAATGCAACTCCATAAGCTTCATGTTTTTGAGTACTACTAGTCGTATCAACCTTCAGGATCCCTTCGTATACCTGATCATCAAAATCAATATGATTTGCCGGATCTATTCCCTGTTTTTCTAAGTACCAAGAAAACTGTAATACCAAAGATGGGATATTTCCTAACCGTTTTAAGTACTGAGTTATCGCTGAAGTTTTGGTTAAATCTGTTTCAGTCACATCAACGAGCTTTGAGAATAAAGTGAGTGATTCTCTCTCAGTTGGTCTTGGAAGGAAAAATTTATCAAACTTTAGATTTTTAGCAAGCGTTCTGTTGCATGTGGTAATGACGATAGAGTGTTCTGCAAATAAATGAATAAAATCACTGATTGCGTCAGTTCCAAAAACATTACTAAATACGAATAGTAAACGCTCATCTCTATGCAATGCATCGTTAGAAAGATCAGACAAATGGCTTAATATATCCTGGTAAGAGTGCGGAACTTTTATAGAAGATGCGAAAATTCTTGATTGAAGAAATGCATTTATCATCTCCTCTGATTTCTTAGAAGAGACTCTCTGAAAATTGATATAAAAAATGTTTTTTTGATCTTTATCAGTACGAAACAAACGTTTTCTTTGCTCAGGAAGTAAGCTATCTAACCAGCTTCTAAATAGCGCTTCCTTTCCACAATGCAAATCACCTAAAATGACTAGTTTTAGCTTGTCAATTCTTGGAGAAAATGATCGATTAGGATCAAGCGTAGATAAATATTTTTGGCTGTCAAGTTCTTTGAGTACAGAATCAAATTTGATATAAGATAGCTCCTCAGTTTTAATAATACTGCTGCAATACCTAATCATCGCTGATTGTTTGCTTAATGCAGCATAACGCATCAGTATTTCAGGATTTTTATCAATATATTGCTTGTGAAAGTTACTGTTCTTGTCATAAATACTTTGAAAAAATGTTACTATCCCTGCTTTTGCCGCTAAAAGAAGTGCTATCTCTTGATTACGGTTCTCTTGTTCAAGATTAATCATCACTCCTTGTAGACTTATTAATTCAATTGCACTTTCTAAATCACTACTTTTTATCATCAACATTAAGCAAGAATCATCATTCTCATCCGTATAACGAATACAAGAAGGTTCTCTGTCTAACAAACGTTCACGGAGATGTTTGTTACCCACAATAACCTCAACAAAAATGTTTCTTTTTGTTGGAGACACATCAAGAACAAGCCCTTCCTTGAGCTTAACAAGCTGTTCGATAATTCTCTCCCCATCTTCAGGATACTGCTGCCAATCAATTTTTACAATGTGATTCATAGCAAATGAGGCTTTACTAAGATCCTCGTCCTCAAACGCAGATATTAATTTTTCTCTTACTTCTTTCGAGTCAGATAAACCAAGATCATTTAATTTAGAAAAATTAAACTGCCGAGTTTGTATATCTAGAACTAGGAGATTATCGATTAAAACCTTTTTAATACGCTGTTCCAACTCTTCACTTTCATTGCTATTTAGCTTAGTTTTTAATTCTTTAGCCAATTTATCATAGGAGAAACTCAAAAGAATCTTATCATTGGAAGCTAAATTTGATAAAAGCACTTCCTTCAGATTTTCTTTTTCTTCTTTCCAGTATCGTTCAAGTAAAGGCCATACTCGATTAAGTATCTTTAACTGTTTCTTTCCTCTGTACTTTAATAGCTCAATTAGTGCCTTTCGGTGTTCACCGCTAAGACTTTGGGATTCCAAAGCAACCAAAACAATACAAATCTGTTCACCATCATTGCTCCTTAAAGCTGGAATTAAATCTACAGAACCTGATTTTAACTTTAAAGTTTTGAATAATGTTTGCAGGTATACTCTCAATTCTTGATTGGGTATGCTTAATTCATATTCTCCAATTGCATCGGGAATCCTTCTAGCTATTAGATAACCCGAAAGCACCAATAAACTCCACATCGCTTGTGGATCGCTATTTAAAATAGCAGCTTGACTAGCTTGCTCTTTTACATCACTAAGATCCTTATATACAATATGTTCATTCAGTTGCTTTACGATGGTATGCCCATTTCCCATCAAGTGTTCCAAATCATTTTTAAACAACTCGGCCTCTTTGCCAATAAAATTCTCTAAAGCTTTTTGTATGAGTGTATTTTCTCCTGTAGTTGTCCAATACTCCTGAGGATATTTTTCTTTTTTTCTCAAATAATTAACCATCGACCACGGATTAAACAAAGTTTGTTTTCCAATACGGTAACCATAGTACCATTCGCTCAAATCAGTAATCGGCAAAAATGGCATTTTTGTAGTGGGATATGTACCGAGCAAGGCAGTGACTTCTTCTTTAGTGAAACCAAAATAGTTAGCATAACGATTATCTGCTAGAGAAGCATAAATGGTGATGTTATTCATATCAGAAAATATATTATTCTTAGCTACCCTTAAAATCCCAGTCAGCAAAGCCGTATTAAGATTAGAATTATCTTTTAACGCTTCTCTAAATAATCCTCTAATTAAATTTATTATCTCCTTATAAAAATTGTTTTCGTAACCGCACTGAATCGGAGTATCATATTCGTCTATTAGCAACAGTGGTTTCACTTTATATTGTTTTTCTAACAATTTTGTTAGATTTTTTATGGCACCAGAAAGAAGGTTCGGTGATGGATTACGATCGAGAATCATCTGATAATCGTCTCTATTCTTATCTTTGGCTTTTAAGACTCCATTAGCTTTATCAAATAAGTCTTCTTTGAAATCCTCATAAATACCAGAAATGATCTCTTTTATTTTCTCTTCAGCTTCGTTATAAGTCATCTGCTTAACATCCTTGAAAGTTAAGAAAATAACAGGTAGGGTTCCTTGATAATTCATTGCCGGGACTAACGAACCATCATTCTTACGAATACAAGCTGAAGCAATTTTTAATTTCTCAAAATGTGTTCTATTAGTTTCTGGATTTTTTATCGAAAAAAACGATCTTAACATGGACATCATCAAGGTTTTACCAAAACGTCGAGGACGCAAAATTAATTTCACCTCGGCACCATCTTCTAAAAAATCTTTGATAAACAAAGTTTTATCAATCAATGTATTGTTGCTATTCATGATTTTTTCGAAATCCGAGTTCCCTATTGCAAAATTTAATGGATCTTGCGCACCAACTATTTTCGGCAAATGTTTCAAATGGCGGCTTCTCTTTGCATCTATTTTTACTTTGTCTAAAGCATCTAGATTTTCTTGAGATC
>JBFWPS010000090.1:0-7588 GCA_050249855.1 Gammaproteobacteria bacterium | reverse complement strand
TTAAAATAGATAGTCAGTTCTGGATTGCTTCGCTACGCTCGCAGTGACGACTCAGTACCCATACGCACTCTGCCCGCCCTACATTTAAAACTGTCTCAAAAAACGTACGTCATTTTCAAATAAAATCCGCAAATCATCAATGCTATAACGCAATAAGGCCAATCTATCCAATCCGCATCCAAAAGCATAACCCTGATAATGTTGTGGATTAACACCGGCTGCCATTAAAACATTAGGGTGCACCATGCCACAGCCTAAAACTTCAATCCACCCAGTTTGACTGCATAATCTACAGCCTTTTCCTTGACACTGTACACATTCAATATCAACTTCAGCAGATGGTTCTGTAAATGGAAAATAAGAAGGTCTAAAACGCATTCGTAAATCACACTCAAAAAAATCTTGCATAAATGCATGAAGCATACCTTTTAGATCAGCAAAATTACTATGTTCATCTAAAACTAAACCTTCAATTTGATGAAACATAGGTGTGTGCGTTAAATCTGAATCACAGCGATAAACACGACCAACGGCAATAATTTTTAAAGGTGGTTGTTTTTCTTTTAAAACGCGTATTTGTACGGGCGATGTATGAGTTCTAAGTAAACGTTCTGCATCAAAATAAAAAGTATCGTGAGAAGCACGAGCTGGATGGTGCTCTGGAATATTAAGCGCAGTAAAATTATAATATTCCGTTTCAATTTCAGGGCCATCTGCAATATCAAAACCCAGTTGTCTGAAAAAGTTTTCTACGCGATTACGAACACGAGAGACTGGGTGTAGATGCCCTTGACTTTGACTACGCCCTGGTAGCGTCACATCGATTGATTGTTCAGCAAGTTTTTGAGATAAATCTACGGCTTCTAATTCAACTTTTCTTTTTTCAAGCAGATCGTTGACTTGTACTTTCGCTTCATTAATTAGCTGCCCTGCTTTGGGTCGTTCATCTGAAGATAAACTACCAATTGATTTTAATATTTCAGTCAGCTCACCTTTTTTTCCAAGATATTGGACTCGCACTTGTTCCAAAGAGGATAAATCATTTGTATCTGCAATTTTCTTTTTTGCTGATTCAATAATTTCTGGTAATTCTTTCAGCATGGCTGATCCTTTATGTTTTTTTGTTTGTTTGGTGGGCACGCGCTTTATAAATTATTTTTAAATTTAAACACAGTGCATACGCGCTTTGCCCACCCTACAAAATTTAAAGTTGTCATTGCGAGGCCTGCGTTCTTGTATTGGGGGTCACGTCTTGAATCGTAGCTTTTTTCACGTTTTGAGGGTCAGGTTTAGTCTATAAAAAGTAATTAAACCTGACCCTCAAAACGTGAAAAAAGCTACGATTCAAGACGTGACACCTAACCCTATACGTGAAAATCGTATTGAATTGTTCGTTTTATTCCAACTAAACCAAACTAAAAACGCTTTTCCTATTAAATTTTGTTCGGGCACAAATCCCCAGTAGCGACTATCATAACTTTCATCTCTATTATCACCCATCATAAAATATTTTCCTGGTGGTACAATGATATCGATTTTATCCTGGGCTGCAACCTCGGGGTCAATAAATATATTATGCTTAGTCCCTAATAAATTTTCCTGCATCTTTTTTACCACAACACGTTCACCATTTGCATCAACACTCATACTATAGCCTAAAAATTTCTGATCCATTGGTTTATTATTAATATAAAGAACTTTATTAATATATCGAATATGATCACCAGGCACACCTACCACACGTTTAATATAATCAACTGAAGGATTTGGAGGATAATGAAAAACAACAATATCTCCAACTTTAGGTTCAGATATTTTTACCGCTTTTTTCTCTAGCACTGGTAAACGTAAACCATATTCAAATTTATTGACTAATACAAAATCACCAATAAGCAAAGTTGGCTCTAATGAACCGGATGGGATCCGAAATGGTTCAGCAATAAATGATCGAACAACCAAAACAAAAAGCAAAACAGGAAATAAGGAACGAGAATGTTCTATCCAAGCAGGTATCTTTGCAGTTTTTTCTCGTTTTTTAGATAGCCAAAGATAATCGATCAGCGCAATAAGCCCCATAATGATGACAGCTGATGTTAATATAAAAGAAAAATTGAAATTCATAGATTTTTTCTCTTTATTGGGGTCACGTCTTGAATCATAGCTTTTTTCATGTATTGAGGGTCAAGCCCAGTCTATAGAATAATTAGACCTGACCCTCAAAACATGAAAAAAGCTATGATTCAAGACGTGACCCCCAACCCATCCTACTTCTTGTCCTTGTCTACTTTTAATACTGCTAAAAATGCTTCTTGAGGGATTTCAACAGAACCCACTTGCTTCATACGCTTTTTACCCTCTTTTTGCTTTTCAAGCAATTTTCGTTTACGTGAAATATCACCACCATAACATTTTGCCGTAACATTTTTTCGAAGTGCTTTTACAGTGGTTCTTGCAATCACATGAGAACCAACTGCTGCTTGAATGGCAACATCAAACATTTGTCTTGGTATAATTTCTCTTAATTTTTCTGCTAGCCGTCGACCATGATATTGCGCATTTGCACGATGAATGATTTGTGCAAGCGCATCCAGTTTATCACCGTTAATCAAAATATCTAGTTTAACTAGATCAGCAGCTTGAAAATATTTGAATGTATAATCAAGTGATGCATAACCTCTAGTGATCGATTTTAATCGATCAAAAAAATCTAGAATCACTTCACTCATGGGAATTTCATAAGTAATTGATATCTGACTTCCCACATAGAGCATTTTTTTCTGTATCCCTCTGCGTTCAGTACACAAAGTTAAAACATTTCCAACATAAGCTTGTGGAACTAATATATTAACTTCTGCAATGGGTTCTCGCATTTCATCAATATGACTTGGATCAGGCAAACGAGCAGGGTTATCAACTAATAAAATCTCCCCTTTTTTATTTACAACTTCATAAACCACTGTAGGAGCAGTTGTAATTAGATTTAAATGATATTCCCGCTCCAAACGCTCTTGAATAATTTCCATGTGCAACATACCCAAAAATCCGCAACGGAAACCAAAACCCAATGCTTCTGAATTTTCAGGTTCATAAAATAAAGCAGCATCATTTAAACGTAATTTAGCTAATGCTTCGCGAAATGCTTCATAATCTTCTGAATTAATAGGGAATAATCCTGCAAACACCTGTGGTTTTATTTTTTTAAACCCTGGGAGTGCTTCTTTAGAGGGATTTTTGGCGTGTGTTATCGTATCACCAACGGGAGCGCCATCAATATCTTTAATGCCTGAAATAACAAATCCCACTTCGCCCGCTGATAAAACACCGGTTACTTTTTCTTTAGGTGTAAATACACCTATTTTATTCACTTCATAAATACGCCCAGTTGAAAATACTTGCATTTTTTCACCTGATTTAAGTGAACCTTGCATAACGCGAACCAGAGAAACAACGCCTTGATAACTATCAAACCAAGAATCAATAATTAATGCTTGTAAGGGTGCGTTTACATCACCTTTAGGTGATGGAATATAGTGTACAATGCCTTCTAATAAATCGCGTACACCCTCACCCGTCTTTGCACAAACTCGCAACGCATGTGATGCTTGTATACCAATAATTTCTTCAATTTCATTAATAACACGTTCCGGTTCAGCCTGAGGTAAATCAATTTTATTAAGCACCGGCAATACTTCTAAGCCCTGTTCTATCGCTGTATAACACACAGCTACCGTTTGTGCTTCAACACCTTGGGCCGCATCAACCACCAGTAAGGCGCCTTCACAAGCAGCCAAAGAACGAGATACTTCGTATGAAAAGTCCACATGACCCGGTGTATCAATAAAATTTAATAAATAAGTATTACCATCTAAGGCTTGATAATTAAGAGAAACTGATTGTGCTTTAATGGTGATACCACGTTCACGTTCAATATCCATCGAATCTAGTACTTGTTCTGACATTTCACGAACTGATAAACCACCACAAATTTGAATCAAGCGATCCGCTAGCGTTGATTTACCATGGTCAATGTGAGCAATAATAGAAAAATTTCGGATTAAATCCATGCTCATTTTGAAAAATAACCTTTGTTTATATTTTTAGCAAAAATACCATCAAGTGGATGTATATATTACACATTCTTATTCATATAAACCAGAAGTATAGAAATAAAAAAGGCTACCCTGGAAAGGATGGCCTTCATTAAAATGTAAAGATGAAAATTGAGGTCAAAATCAGTTAAATACCGTTCTATAAACCGTATAAACTATCTTGCGGATAATCATCCTTATTAAAAGCACCAATAGGATCAGCGGCTGATCCTTCCGCTTGATTAGAACCAGCAAACAAACTTGAGCGCAACCTACCGATGAAATGCGAACCACTACCATACCATGAAGCTAATTGCTCACTGACTGTTTGCGTAACGTTTTCAGTTACCGATAGTTTTGGATCTAAACCTAATCGTTTTTTCATTCTATCCGTTGAGCTTAGTACATTTTGAGGAGGAGGTGTATTATTTTCCACAATCACACTAAGTGAAGGTGTAACTCCTTGTTCTAAACGATCCATAATCTCTTCTTGAGCTTTCAACTCTAAACTACGCAAATATAAAGCTTCCGGCGCCATCTCATAAATATTAGTTTCTAATTGACGTTCTTTAGCCTCCATCCACCACCAAGCCAAACCAACAGTGACTCCTAGAAACGCCAAACCAATTAATACGGGAGGAATAGTTGCAACGCCAACGAGAGGAAGAGTTGCAGTAAAAGCACCATAGCCCGCTAAAACTGCCGACGAAATAAATAATGCTGGCACAATACTTAACACAGTAAAACGAACCAGAAGCATACCAGAAAAAGCTTTTCTAAATCCATTCCAAAATTCTACCAAATGCAACTTCTTCATTGCAATTGCAACTTGTTTAAAGCCTTTATATCGATCAAATTTATTTGTAAAAGGTTGCTGAACTTTTTTAAATTCATCAAGCGTGATATCATTTTTTTGTGGAAGCGCTTCAACTAAGTCAAGCAAACCTTCATCTTTGTTATCCTTTGCAATCTTTCTCACTGCTGCTAGTTGGTTTACATATTCCTTTTGTCTTTTTTTTAATTTTTCAGCACGTTGCTCTAAATCAAACCTTCTAGTTGAAGCGTTTTGAGTTGCTTTGAAATCTCTTTCTTTAATCGTGCGTCGCATATCAATCGCATAAACAGTTCCTACAGCAAGTCCAACAAGCGCTGCAAATGTTAGAAAACCAATTGCAAAAACGCCGGTAAAAGGCAAAGCAGAAACCGATATCACACCGCCCATTGCCATCATCCAACTTGATGCAGTAAAGGTTGCACCAATTGTATAAGTGGCTGCGGTCGCAGCACTGATAATTCCCAATTTCGCCAATGCCATTGCACCTAGCACCATACCACCTTCAGCGGCAACAGCTAATACCCATCCAACAAAGTTCGTGACAACAAATCCGGTTAAAAAGCCTTTAACAGCTGCCCAACTAACTCGTGATTTACGATATTCTTCACTGGTATCATCACGCAAGGGATGAGCTGAAATAGCATCATTAAATCTTGGATCCTCCCAATCATCATCATCATTTATGAAAACTTGCCCAGGCATTGATAGCGCTAGTTTTGGTGGATATTTCAATTTTAATGCTGCAGCCAGATCCGAAACTGATATTCTATTAGTATTTTGATTTTTGCCTTTACGAATGGGTATTTCGCCTTTATAAAGCGTTCTTTCACCAAGTACTCGTTCTGAAGCGTGTCTCAATAAGCGCATTTGAGCGATTAATTTAACCATCTCAATTCGCTCCATAGGCGTAATTGGCTTTGCTTGTTTCTGGTCTGATTGATCTAGTTTTTCGCGATGAAACTGACGAATGTAATAAGGGATTTTAAAACCAAGATAAATTGCACCTATAACAAATGGTAATACAACAACCCCTGCAATAGCAGCGACCATCAAAGGTGGGGTTAGTACGGCTGTAGAAATACCAATAATGTTCATTGCACCAATACCATAGAAAGAAGCTGCAACAAACACACCATACCAAATAACCCAATAAACAAAAGAAGTATGACCCAACCAATCCCAAATTGGTGCTACTATATATTTTGCAAGCTTACTATTGTAAACCCCATGTACTAGTCGATCGACGCGAGAATACGCTGGACCAGGTTCATCTGGCTTAATAGGGGTTGGATTATAAAGCCAGCTAGTCAACCATCCCCATTTATTTTGCTGCTGATCCTGACTAGCAGATTTTCTTTTTGTTGGAGGTTTTCGAAGAAGCTTTAAATCATATTTACCCTGTTCATTTGAAACTGAATGGATAGCGAATTGGTACTCAAGCCCTGATTCATCACATAATTCATTCAATTCTTGACATAAAGGTCTTAAGTCTTCGCCAGCAAATTTTGTACCATAAGTTTCATCTTTATCATTAGCAAACCCTTTCGTAAAACAACCCACATTTGTATCAAAGCTACAACCAATTAATTGATGCACACAATAGGCAAATTTAATTGCTGTACCTAGCATAGGTATGATTAATAAAACGATACCTGCCGGAGATAATAAAAATTTTCCAAAAAGATCAGGCGATGTTCTATCAATTTCAATATTCGTACCAAATTGACTACCACTAAAAACTTGACCTGTTCGAATTGGAGTTAAAAAATCATCCATGGATAAAATCCAACACATTACAAAAAGTTCCCACAGCGTACGTTTAGGTGTGTATTTTAAAAAACGCCAGAAACCAGTTGTATAACGTTTGATACCACTCCAAAAACTATAGTCCTCTGGATCAAAATCTTTATAGGCTGCAAAGTCAGCTGATTTATCAACTTGAGGAGTCGTATAGCTGAGTTCTTCTTCAAAAATTGAAGCAGTATTAGTGGTACGATAAGCTATATCGCCAAACTCATCAAAGTTCTCTAAACTTGGATACTTTGCACCTGTGGTATGATTCTTCATGATGAAAACCTCTTGAACTGGAAAGTCATTTACTTATCCTGACGGTAAATTTATATCCTGCTATTGATTTTTTTGCAAGCACATAATTGTAAAAATTTTTAACTATTATTGAGTAAAAGTCAACCAATATTTACATTTTATTGCAAATTTAGACAAATATGCATTTAAAGGAAAGCAATTGGCACTTTTCGTAATGTTCTGTAAGAAAAAAGATAGAAATGTAATGCTGAAAATGCCCCTATTTTTAAACTATCTTTCAAAATTGGCACAGCTATTCTACCCGTTTTTCCAGACACAGAAAATACTAAAATAATTAAAAAATTCGTTCTAAATGTATGTGGATGTAAATCTGCTATATAAAATTGATTTTTTTTATCACACAATAACCATTGTCCTGATTCCATCATTCGTATATTTTTTATCGTATGACTTAAGCCCAAGGATCCAGAATGCTTTGTAATCCAAAACATATAAACACCCATCATAAAAAGCATGATTACTTTTAAGAATAACATGATATGTGCACTTAATAATGCCATGATCGCAAAAAAATAAATAATTAATAAATAGATTATTAAACATCGTGAAGTTTTTAATT
>JBFWPS010000089.1:0-7628 GCA_050249855.1 Gammaproteobacteria bacterium | reverse complement strand
GGTGGCGTATTATGTGTGTTAGGTGTTTTAGCTTGTTCTTTTGCACTACCCAAATTCTGGCGATATCATTCTGAAAAGCATAGTGAGTCTCATGTGTGATCCTTTTAAAAGGTGTTAAGATTATTTTCTAACCCTTCAGATATATCTTACACAGCTTTGCGTTATTGCCTCATGATTTTAAATAATAATTTGGTTATTATTTTATCACAAGGATGTGTTAATGGACTAAGAAACGCCCATAGGATATGGCAAATGGACTAAGGAAGCGTTATTATGTCAAAGGATTGAACTTTTATGAAACTCTAGGATGATGGATCATCCTAGAGACTATTTTTGGTAATCATCATAAAACATGTTTTACTCCTAAAAGATAGGAGGCAACACCAGTGATCAATGTTTCAGTAACCGTTATTATTTCAACTTATAATCGTCCCGACGCATTAGTGGCCGTTTTACAAGGATTAACAAAACAAATCGATCCTGATTTTTCCATTGTTGTTGCCGATGATGGTTCAACGGATGAAACAAAATTGGTGATTCAACAATTTCAAGAGCAATTCTTAGGGCGTTTGATACATGTGTGGCAGCCTGATGAGGGTTTTAAGGCGGCTGAAATTCGTAATAAAGCAGTTGCACGAGCCAAATCAGACTATCTTATTTTTATTGATGGAGATTGTATTCCTAATAAAAATTTTATTTTAAGACATAAGCAGTTAGCTGAAAAAGGTTATTTTGTTGCAGGAAATCGTGTTTTATTGAATAAAAAATTTAGCGATTTAGTGATGCAGCAGTCTATTCCTATTTCAGAATGGAATTTTTCAAAGTGGTGGCGCGCGTATCGAAGAAAACAATGTAATCGTTTTTTAGCAAATATAAAATTTCCATTAGGTTTTTTAAGAAAAATAAATAAACGAAAATGGAAATCTGCAAGAACTTGTAATTTAGCTATTTGGCGAGATGATTTCGTTGCGGTGAATGGTTTTGATGAAGCTTATCAAGGTTGGGGTTTTGAAGATTCAGATTTAGTGATTAGATTATTGAAAAATGGTATTAAACACAAATCAGCGCGTTTTGCGGTTGCCGTGAGTCATCTTTGGCATCCTGAAAATGATCGCTCGCGTTTAAAAGAAAATAAAGCGCGTCTTAAAGAAATTCAAAATAATCCTCAGATCCAAGCGGAAATAGGTGTGGCTCAACATATCGCAACAGCAGATTAAAATTGATTCAAAAATAAAACGAATTATATGATTTGATTTCAAAAATATTATGATAATATAACAAGAAATTTCATTACATGTTGATAAATCATGCATCTAGAATTGAAGCCTTTGATAAAAGCTATAGAGAGTTTAGAAAGAAGCTTAAATTATGCTAATTCACCGCTTGCAAAACAGGATGATGGCTTGTTTGAGCAATTTCGAAATTCAGCTATACAATGTTTTGAATATACTTATGAATTATGTTGGAAATTTTTAAAAAGACAGCTTGAAAAAGATGCACCAAATCCAGCGTCAATAGATGCTTTAAATTATAATGATTTAATAAGACAGGGCGCTGAGTCTGGTTTGATTGATTCCCCTGAACATTGGTTTAAATATCGTTACTATCGTAATTTAACTTCTCATGCATATGATTTATTAAAAGCGCAAGAAATATTTAGTTGCTTAAGTGATTTTTTATCTGATTCAAAACAGTTCTATAATCAAATTCAAAAGCTTAATACATAATGAATAAAATTGACTTAAAACCTCATGAACTAAAAGTGGTTTTAAAAATATTACAAAACCATGTTCCCAGCTATTCTGTACATGCATTTGGTTCAAGAGTGACAGGGAAAGCAAAAAAATTTTCTGATCTGGATTTGGTGATTATGACTAAAACACCTTTAGATGCTTTAGTCATGTATCATATTAATCATGCATTTGAACAATCAGATTTACCTTTTAAAGTAGATATTGTTGATTCGGCAAGTATATCTGATGAGTTTAAAAAAATTATTGAGCTTACTTCACGGGAATTAAAACAGTAAGGTTTGCAAGTGTGAGAGGGTGATATGGTTTAAATCCAAATCTGGATTTTGGTTGATAATATCCGTAATACGTGCAATATCACACGCATCAATCGCGTCACGTAATTGTTTTTTAGGGCTTTGCGTTAACATAAGTGTTTCAAATTTCAGGTTGAATTCGTGACAATATCGTGCAAAATATATCCCACACGGTCAAGTCAAACTTTAATAATTTTGTGCTTTTAAATCATATGATGTGTGCCAAAAAGTTAATATATATTATAACAACCGTCTTTTTTATTGACACTCTAACGAAAACAACCGTCTCTTTTCTTGACTTTGATTGAGTTAACCTTCATAATCTGTGCATAACTAGCATTTTAAAAGGTTGTTAATATGGAAAGGGCGAGTATCAATTATTTAAAAACTTGGTTGTCCTCTACCAATCGAAAGCCAATGGTGATCCGAGGCGCCAGACAAGTTGGGAAAACTTGGTTAGTCAGGCATTTAGCTCAGGTCAGTGGCAAAAAGTTAATTGAATTGAATTTTGAAAGGAATATGACTTATGAGAGTCTTTTTAGCTCAAATGACCCACAAGCAATTTTATTGAATATTAGTGCAGCGTTGAACCAAGAAGTTGTTATTGAAAATAGTTTGTTATTTTTAGATGAAATTCAAGCGGTACCTCGTATATTTAGTAAGCTTCGCTGGTTTGCTGAAGAGTTGCCTGAATTACCAGTCATTGCGGCCGGATCATTGTTAGAATTTACGTTAGCTGAACATACTTTTAGTATGCCAGTTGGTCGTGTTGGCTATTTGCATTTAGAACCTTTGTCATTCGAGGAATTTTTATTAGCGCAAAATAAGCATTCACTCTTTGAGTATTTAATTTCATATGATTTTGAAATTGAAATTCCAATTGCTATTCATGAGCAATTCATGCTGTTATTTAAAGAGTATTTGTTAGTGGGGGGACTACCTGCAGTTGTTTCCAATTGGATATCAGAACGTTCTTTAAATCAAGTGAATCAAATACAACATGATTTGTTGACAACTTATCGTGATGATTTTTCGAAATATAAAGGAAAAATTGCGATAGAAAGATTAGATGAAGTGATGATGGCGATTCCCAAGGTACTTGGTAAAAAATTTGTATTTAGTCATGTAAATAAAACTGTACAAGCAAACACAATGAAGCAGGTATTAAATTTATTACGTAAAGCAAAAATTTGTAATCCTGTGTGGGCTTGCTCTGCAAATGGTGTTCCATTAGGGGCTGAGATAAAAGAAAAATATTTTAAAGAAACTTTTTTGGATACTGGTTTATGTTCTGTTGCATTAGGTTTGAATTTGAATCAGATTAATTCGGTCAATGAAATTATCTTGATTAACAATGGAGGTATTGCAGAGCAAGTGGCTGGTCAAATATTAAGAACGATTAACCCGGGTTATATTGAGCCCATTTTATATTATTGGTTACGTGAAGAAAAAGGCTCGAATGCTCAAGTTGATTATATTATTCAAAATGGTAATAAAGTGATTCCTGTTGAAGTGAAAGCTGGTAGTGCCGGTAGTTTAAAATCATTGCATTTATTTATGGATTCAAAAAAACTAAAACAAGCTGTAAGAGTTAATTCTGATTTTCCAAGTCAAACGAAAGTGCAAATAAAAAGCCATACGGGTAACAATATTGAATATCAATTGCTTTCTATACCGTTTTATTTATTGGGGCAACTACATCGGTTGCTTGACTTATCACATATTGTTTAGAGTTCTTTGAAAGATATAATTTTTTAGAACAGTATAGTGAGCAAAACGTGCAATTTGATGAGATTTAAGTTTTCAAATGACGTTTGAGCATGTGTGTCCACCATTGTTCTGCTATTTTATAGGCATTAAAGCCTCTTCAAGTTTAGGGTGTGAAAACTGAAATCCAGATTCCAACAAACGTTTAGGATAAACGTGTTGTCCCGCCAATAACAATTCATCTGCCATTTGTCCGAAAATAAGTTTTAAAGCCCAGGCAGGCGTTGTTAAAATAGCGGGCCTATGTAATGATTTTGCAAAAACACGTGCAAATTCTTTTTGAGTAACGCATTCTGGCGCACAAATGTTAAAGGCACCCGTCAGTTCTGGATGATTTAATAAAAAAATAAATGCACGAACGAGATCATCAATATGCACCCATGTAAATGCTTGTTGACCAGAACCAATGGGTCCACCCAACCCTAGTTTAAAACTAAAACTTAATTTTTTTAATACACCTTCATTTTTGTGTAGGACGACTGCAAAACGCGTAATCGTTACAGGTACACCCTGGCTTTCTGCGACACGCGTTGCTATTTCCCAAGCTTGCCCAACCTCACTTAAAAAATCAGAAGGATTTCCCCAGGGAATCATTGTTTCTTCATTTAAAGCAGGCGGTAGTGTGGAAGAAGTTGTTTGCAAACCATAAACACCAATCGCACTGGTATTATAAAGATGTGGTTTTTTAGTCGCACGTGCACACCATTCGGCAAGCGTTTTAGTTGCATGAATACGACTTTGTTTTATTTTTTCTTTTCTGGTTTTGGTCCAAAATTTTTCACCAATGTTTTCGCCGGCTAAATTAATAACGGCATCCATTTGATTAGGATCAAGTGTTTTCAAATTATCCCAAGTAATTATTTGAACGTTTTGAGGGAATATTTTTTTTCCTTTATTTACATCACGTGTTATTAGGGAAACTTCATGGTTTTCCTTTAATAAAGCAGGAATAAGATGTCGACCTACAAAACCAGTACCACCCGCAATGATGATTTTCATTCTAAAATTCCTTGTAAAGTTGACTCAGATTTCAAAAGAAGACTAACAGTTTCTTTGGTGGCTGTTAATGAGATAAGAAATTTTTTATATAGTTAAAAATTAGTAACAATAATGTTGACTTTCAAAAGAAAAAAATATATAGTGAAGAAAATTTTATCTTAAATCAACCCTATGAAAAGCAAAAAAACAGACCACAAGCTATTCTGCCATGTAATCCAATCGATTTCACTCGGTCTATTTGCTTTTAATTTTGCTGTTACAACTACCACCACCACCTTACTCACTTAGCTGCCTTGGGCTTTTAGCCCATGTATTCCAGGGCAGGCTAAGAATCTGCATGGGCTGCAAATCGAGCGATTAAATTAGTCAAAATCAAACAATATTATCATAAATAATAATTTGATTGTATGTTAAATGCACAATTGGTGGGAACGTTTATTATGTTTAAATTAGACAAAAAAGATTTAGAGCATTTTCAATTTTATCAAAGACATATAAGAAGCGTCGAAGCTTCTGAAGAAATAGCCAGTACTTCTTTATTTAGGTCAGATCGTCATTCAAATGCTTATACTACAGTAGAAAAAGCTTTAAGGGAAAGGAATACGGTGCTTGATCTGATTCAACCTCGTCATCAAGCGTTGCTTAAAATGGCTCTACTTTTATCAGATCCGGATAAAAAATTTTCTGATCTTACTTTTCAAGAACAATGCGAAATTGGAAAATTGTTAGAGCAAGGTAAAAAATTAAATAACATCGACATTGAAGTCGGACAAATGAGAGTGCAGGCTTATGAGATGGCGGTCGTAGTCGCTGTTGCAGGCGCTGGAGCTTATACAGGGCCTATTGGAAGGATGCTCCTTGCTGGTCTAGGTCATCTAGTTAGAAATAATCTTAACAGACAAGCAGAAGGTTTCGATCAAGCATACTATCATGGTTTTTCAATTGATGATTTAAATCTTATTTTTCGTGGTAATTTAAATAATATTAAAAATATTCAAACAATAAAGAAGTATTTTAATTTAACACCAGAGGCTGCTCAATATTTACAAGATAAAATTCATACATTAGAAAAAAATCAAGAAACGTTTGATAATTATCAAAAATCTAAAAAAGCCTTTGAAGCCGCGCGAGTTGATGCAGAAAATTTGATAAAAAAAGTAACAATAGATAGCCCACAAGCACTCATGACGGCCATAAAAAATTTAGAAAAAAAACTCGAACATACCGATACATTAACAACAGAAC
This sequence comes from Gammaproteobacteria bacterium, assembly GCA_050249855.1. Lineage (GTDB taxonomy): Bacteria > Pseudomonadota > Gammaproteobacteria > JBGSLN01 > JBGSLN01 > JBFWPS01. The sequence goes on along the minus strand of JBFWPS010000089.1, from coordinate 1,570 downwards.
AACAAGCAAAAATACTTAAAGAAATCGAAAGTCTACAAAAAAAATCAAAGCAACTAGCCAATGACTATGATTCGACTGCAAAAGCATTGGTTGTTCAGAAAATTCGGCAACATGAAATCAGAAAAACGGTTCAAAAAAGACTGGCAACATTAGCCCAAACTATGGGTCACATCATCATGAATATTGAGAGAGCCCGTAGAGAAGATGAGTATTTTGAACGGAACAAAGCATCGTATATGCGCGATTTAGAAAGTTTTTGTAATTGTGTTAATTTGCGAATCGATTTAAACAAAATAAATCGACTAGGTTATTATACGCTGCCACAAATTTGTGATTATGTCTATGATGTTTTAACTCGGCAAGGTTACCAAAGTGCATTAGATCGATTACAAACTTCTAATAATGCTATCCAACAACTTCATGTCCTTCATTCGCAAATTGCGAATATGAGAACCTGTCAAAATGTGATTGAAGGTCAGTTAGAATGCGCAGCATTTTTTAATGATATAAGTGTTACTTTTCCATTGTATGAGCATAAGCGCTATTTGCAAAAAGTCATCGAAAATGATTTTCGCGATTCCATTATGAAATATATTAATGCATTATGGGGTGTAAATTTTATTGCTGATCCGGTGGCGAATGCTTTATCTCCAAGCGCACATGAAGCTTTCAAAATCCTTTGCTTGAAATATGAAGTATTAAGTGCCGTTATTATCACGATCTCAGGAATGAATTTTTATGAAAGCATCGATTGTTTAAGTGAAATATTTTCATTAATGCATCCATTCAAATTTTTAAAAAGATATATTGACATGGCAAAAGATATGCATGTTCGGCAAACGACCGACGACGATATTTTAGGAGCGTGTAATTTACCCCGCAATTAAGCTAATGAAGAAGCTATTCAAGCATGGGTACACAAAAATCGTTCTAGAAACACTTTTTTTTCACAAGTGATGAGCGCTACCGGAAATGCATTGAGTGTCTTAGCAGATTTCAAGCCGACTTCTGTTGCGTTGCCAAGAAGAATAAAAGTTAGAAGTAAGTCTGATGATACAGCCAGTAGTGTACTTTTTGATATTAGTGAAGAACCGACACGAAATTCACCGAAAGGTAATCCGTTACTGCGTGCTAAAGATAGCTTTCATTTATCGAGATATAGTACTGTGCAAACATTATTTTCGATGAGTCATGAAGGTGCTAGCGCTGATGCTTCAGTGCAACATAGATCACGAAGACTAACTTTGTAGTCACCAAGCTACCCTCCTGATTTTGTTTTAGGAGGGTAGCTTAATATTTTTAACGTATTGACTGCATGTTTCATTTTTATTTGAAAATTATTTTCGGACGCTGCTTAGTTTTGCTGAATTGTATTTGCTATTTATTATTACTTTGCCACTTTTTAAAAATGCCAAAGCAACTTATCAAAATCCAAGCAATTTCAATCAGTGCGGAAGATAAATTCCAGGCAAAAAACAGGGAGTAAAGAATCAGGCATGAACCAATCACATTTAATGATGAAAACAGGTAAGTGTTTGCTTTTAACTTATTGTATTGCAGCATAAAGTAG
>JBFWPS010000088.1:0-7676 GCA_050249855.1 Gammaproteobacteria bacterium | reverse complement strand
ACACAATCAAGCATTGGCCAGACTTAGGATTCCATACCCGCAGCGTGTTATCCAAAGATCCACACACCACCTCGCCACAGGGTAAAACAGTGAGGGCGTAAACAGAATCCGTATGCCCCTTTAACACCTGCAGACATTGGCCAGTGTTAGGATTCCATACCCGCAGCGTCTTATCCCTAGAACCACTCACCACCTCGCCACCGGGTAAAACAGTGAGGGCGTAAACAGAATCCGTATGCCCCTGCAACACCTGCCGACATTGGCCAGTCTTAGGATTCCATACCCGAAGCGTGTTATCATCAGAACCACTCACCACCTCGCCACTGGGTAAAACAGCGAGGGCGCGAACAGAATCCGTATGCCCCTCAAGCACCTTCTTTTTCTTGGCTTTCTCAGACAAAGCTGCCAATTGTTGGCGTGCGTTGCTATCTTGTGGCGCTACACGTAATACATAATCTAAGCACGATTTTGCCGCTTCAGAAAAACCGCTTTGTGCTAAAACCTCGCCGATGCTTAACCATAATTGCGGATGGCTTTCATCCAGCGCTTTAGCTTGTTCAAAGGCTTTTATCACCCCAGGGTAATCTTGGCGTGCTAAGGCTTGTTTCGCGGTTGCTAAATGACTATTCAACATATTGTTCATCATGTTTCCTCCAAATGAAACAAATTATTTTCTTAATTGATTTTTACAACCTTCTAATTCCTCTAATACTTTTTCAACCTCGGGTCGCTCTTCCGGTTTTTGTGCCCAACAGAATTTGATGAGTTTTGCGTAGCTTGGCGGGGTGTTATCAGGGATTTCTTCCCGGTCTCCATTCTTAATACAATCACGCAATTCACCCTCTGAGACCACATCTTCATACGGCACTCGTCTGGCGGATAATTCCCACATAATCATGCCATACGCATAGATATCCGATTTCGTACTGTACTTCGGCCGCAACCCAAATAACTCAGGCGCCATCCACGGCAATGTCCCCACGCTCTTTTCTCCACCCGAATTCGTCTGGGTCATGCGAGACTGCGTTTTCGTTGTGGTTTTAATTTTCGCTAATCCAAAATCACATAATTTTGCGCGATAATCATTGGTTAATAAAACGTTGAGTGATTTTAAATCTCGATGCAAGATGTTTTCTGCGTGCAAATGATGTAAACCAATTCCAATGTCTTGGGCTAATTGATACCGTTGGGTCCAACCCAACGGTTGTTCGCTTTGCAACAACTCATATAAATTCCCCTTCGGCATCAATTCCATCACTAAACAATAATTTGGTGCTTGAACCGCTAAGCCTTTAATCTGAACCACATAATCCGACCTCACCTTTGCCAGCACTTGCGCTTCTTGTTGTAACTCACGGATTGCGTCTTCATTGTAATTCGTCCCTAATAATTTCTTAATCGCTACTTGGTTGTATCGCCAGGTTCCTGAATACACTTCGCCATAAGCACCTTGACCTAATCGTTTATCAAACTTTAATTCTGTGTATTCAATACTCAAGTTTAATTCAATGAGGCCTGAAGATTCAAAACAACCCTCTTTCCTTAGCTTCTGATTCGTCCTTGCGGGTTCCAAGATTTTACTTTGTAAAGGAATGTCTGACTGATTCAAATCATACCTAGCAGGTTCATTATTCGACTCTGCTTGTCCTGAGGTGCGAGTCTCCAAACCAACTTCTGAAGATGACTTTTTGACAGTTACAGAACTCGATACACTTTTTTTGATACCTTCCGCTTTTTCAAGATAATTCGATGGCACCTTCCCTTCTTTTCCAGCTTTGCGGCATAACCACCAATTCCCTTTGTCATCCACTACTTCTAATTTATCTCCCTTGTTGATGCTTAATTCACCCTCATTTTTTGCACTGTAACTATATATGGCTGTCACTGTATTATCTTTTTTGGGTTGGCTAGCCAATGCTTCTTCAATCGTTTTTTTCAGATCAAGACATTTTTCATCTTTCGGAGATAACTCAAGTGAGCGCTCTAAATCACTCAAAGCACCCTCCAAATCATTCAGCATATATTTTGCAAAAGCACGACTAGAAAAAACCTCTCTATCTTTCTTACCAAAGTTTACCGCTAAATCAAAATCGCTAATTGCATTTTGATATTGCATTAATGAATATTTAGCATAACCATTGTAAAAATGAGCATCAGAATGATGAAAATCAAGGCTAAGTACCTCATTCATCTTAGCCATTGCCGCATGGAATTGCTCTAGAAAAATATGAACCAACCCAGCTGAAAAATGATATTTTAGCTCTTTTGGATTTAGTTCAATAGCACGCATAAAGTAATCGAGTGCCTTTGTAAGCTCATGATTATTGTGAGCTTGACGCCCTAATTCAAACAGTTTTTCCGCTTCCTGAGGTAACACAGAAACAACAGCTCTAGGTTTATCAAATGTCAGATAATCGCCGAATATTTTCAAAGTTGTCGTTCCTAATTTACAATTGTACTCTATGACATCACTCGGAGTTTTCGCTGGAATAACAGATAAAACCAAAACTTCTGTACCTTTAGAAATAATTTTATCTCCACCTGTATAGGTCATTTTTAGCCACGCACTTCTTGAGGCATTTGTTGTAATAGGCTGAGATGGTTGAGCTTTATAATTTTTTCCTTGGATCTTTGCTAATAACTGCTCTAAATTCAGCTCTGGGTATTTTCGGCATAGCGTAAAATTTTCATCAACTAGCTGCTGCGGTGTTTTACCTGAACCGTCTTGCATAGTTAAAACTTGACTCGCATTATTATCCAAGGCCTTTAAAAAAAGAGTAAATAATGAATCAAGATCACTTTGGTTCACATCTATCGGCATACTTCTACATAAACTATGTAAAGGACTACCACAACTTGTTGGTTTAGCGAGAGCTTCGGGAGCTTTTTTACCTAAAGCTTTTAAAATTAATTCCAATGCTTGTATTTTTGCATTTTCATCATCAAATGAACTTGTTAACCGCGCACTTAAATGACACAATGCATTCCATCTTGCACCATCTAACTCACATAACCCTCTTTCAGCATCTTTTCCTAGTTTCTTGATAATCAAATCTATTGTTTCAATATTCCCAAAAGCACAGGCGAACATAATTGCTGTCCCTTGAGGTATTGTTGTTGGATCTAGGTGCGATTCCTCTAATTTAGTAAAGCCAATTTTTTCTTTGAATTGATTTCTACTAAATTTTTTAAGTTTTTTGATATCATTCTTTTTGATTGCGTCTATTAACTCGTTTTGCCAACTCATATATCTTCTCCTCAATAATCATTTAAATGTATTTTGATAATTCATGCTTAGATATGATGAACTAATAAAATATCTGTAAGAGACTTTTTCCCACAATGTTCCTGCCATTCTCTGATTGCAATATCAATAAAGTGAAAACAGGTTGCCACATTTTGACTACATTCAATGAATCGTGGACCATCATAGTCTTTCGCATAATCATTATCCCCCATTATTCTATCACCCGTTAATTCCAGGCATTTTAACGCCAAAGCTTTTAACTTTTGTGCCCCACCTTCACCCAATAAACGAGCAATATCACCGCGTAATGTCGTTTCAAATTTCGCTTCATCAAAACATCTTAAGGTATCTAAGTCATGACATAAACAAATGATATCCGTGAATACATGCTCAACCGGTGTGTAATATCCTTGTTCTATCGCTACCACACATTCGTTTTTAATATCCTCACTGATTGCATATTCACTTTTCACCTCTTCTAAAAACTTTTTAAAGTTCTTCGCTGAATCTTGGCGAAAACGTTTGTAAAGATTTCCTTCGGCATGCCCTGCTTCATTTGCTCGACCCGTGACATAAAATAACAAGGCTAATTGAATCAGCGTGCCATGGTCTTGTAAGCATTTTATCTCTTTTGCGGATAAGTTTTGCTGATAAGATAAATATTGCTCAATCACAAAAGGCACATAAGACATCGTTCGCAACGTATGCGCCAATCCATGGTTAGGCCTTGGTATGGTAACGCTTAAATTGCTATAAAGTTGATGCTTATATTCCCAATCTATGAGATTCTTTTTCACCGTATAGGCTTTGCTTAAATACGCTCTATAGACACACTCTGCAGCTTCATATAAATTGATGCGACTCGTTTTTGCTTTATGCCTAAATAATCCATAAGGACTTTGACCTAATAATTTGATAGGTTTTTCAGGCGTTCTTTTCACTAAACCCACCTGATAACGCGGCAAGGCTTGCGCCGCTTCAAATACCACCATTTCAGTCACTCGAGGTAATTCCGAACCAGATGGAGGATAAAAACAATTTTCATTTGGCGAATCAGTTTCCGGCACCACCGGTATAAAATGCGCATCGTAATTACTAAAATTAGCCTTGCCTCTCAGCTTTTTTGAATCTCCACTGATCACAGGATAAGCCGAATACCATGAAAACCAAGATAGCAATAATGCTCCCTTACCATACACGCGATGCGCGTAACTCGCTTCTACCGCTCCATAAATACCCTTGCCAAAAAAACCACTATCTGTCAACGCTAAATTTGCGTAGCCTGTACTATATAAACTTTCTAATACTTCTGGTTTCGTTCCATGCCAAACCGGCATTAATTTCACCTCTGGATAATCAGATGCAGCATAAGGAACTGTTAATGCCTTCCCATAATCCATCACTTCTTTTCTAACAGGGGCTTCATTATCTTCTTGCCAGCGTGCTGCAAAAGCAGGTTGATTTGCACGCTGTTGCAATAAGCTTAAACGTGCCTCAAATCCCTTTTCCAACGCAGGATTCACAATCACTTGAACCTCACCAATGTCCATCCCCTCAACAGGATGATGTTGATATGCCCATAATACTTTTTCAATATCTTCTTTGCCTGCTTCAATAATTTGGTAAGGTTTCAAATGACTTTTTTCAGCTTTTACCCCTACATGCCAAGGTTTCTTATCAAGCTCAATTTGATACATCATCGCTTCTTTGCAACCTTCCTGCAGCTTTTTCAATAAAACCCCCGCCGAAGGTCGCGCACCCTCTTCCTGCCAACACGCACGAATCAGCGCTGCAAAAGCAGCAGGACAATCATCCGAAATAGGTTGATAATCTATCGCTTCACCCGATTGTTTGCTAATGGAAATATCATGCAGGATTTTCGCAATCTGAAAATCATTACACTGACCATAAGGCAACTGGCGTGTGGATAGTTCCCATAAAATCATGCCTAAGCTGTATATATCACTGGCTTTTGTATTCGCTTTTTTAGAGTCCGCTAATTCCGGCGCTCTCCAACGTGAACTCGTACTCACATTTAACGTCATCGTCGCCGTATGTTCTTTTAGCTTTGATTGCCCAAAGTCTCCTATTTTAGCTCGATAGTTGTCATCTAATAACACGTTATTACTGCTCAAATCACGGTGTAATATATTTCGGCTGTGTAAATAATCTAGCCCTGCTGCAATATCAATTGCAATTTGCCAGCGCCTCACCCACGATAATGCTTCCGTCGTATCTTCCAACACGTTGCGCAACGCGCCTTTGGGTAAATATTCCATCACCATCGCATAATGCGGTGCTTTAGTACACGCACCATATAAACGAACAATATGCGGAAAATGACACTTCGACATTAGTTGCGCCTCTCGCTCATAACTGCGTGCTAAGTCGACCGACAATTTTTTCAATTTAAGCTGTTTAACCGCCACTGAAATACCATGCCATTCTCCCTTATGAATGACGCCATAACTACCTTCCCCAATCGCCTCTTCACTATCGTCAAACTTAATCTCATCAAAAGCAATATGATGATAATCCAGTTCAGCATTTGATTTTTGCGGCATTGCAATTAACTGCTTCATCACTACATGATAATGAAGTTCTTCTTTCACTTGCTCTATCATGCTTTTATCACTGCATTGCTCGTTTAAAATCTCCATGAACGAATGACCTTGATGATCTTTCGCTTCAAAGTCCGCTCCCGCATCTAACAATAATTTAATTAACGTTCCATCACCCAGATGTGCAGCTAATAACAGCGGCGTTTGACCTGCTTCATTTTTTGTTTCAAGATGAACATTAAAATAAGGCAATAGCACCTGTACAACATTGACAAAACGCAGTGAGACCGCCTCTAAAAGATAATGGCCGGAATTCTTATGATTGCAAATAGTCGGAATCTCATGCTCAATCATCCATTTGACCAATCCAGCGTTATCATGTTGAATTGCCGTCAACAAAATATCATGTTGTGTTGCATCGTGATTTTCAAAAAACGCTCTGCAGTCTTCTTTATCACTTAAAGCCGCAAACCACTCGGCATTCTTTAAAACAATATTTTCTGGAGATTGAAGAATTCCACTTTGGCGGGTTATCCATTGCTGAATAATATTCACCACTCTTATGGCATGCTGATTATCCTTTAAACCATTTAACACGCGAAGTAATATTTCAAGTTTCTCAACACTGGGATTTTGTAACTTGCCTAAAGCCTCAGCTGCTCGATCACGAACTTCAACACTTTTATCATTCAGCGCATCAATTAATCCTTCAATCACCTTAGCGTCCGGATTGGAGAGCTTGCCTAAGGCCTCAGCTGCACTCCGTCTTGCGGCTGAATCTTCATTCTTTAACGCAGCTAGCATTCCTTCAATCACCTCAGCACTGGGATTTTCTAACTGCGCTAAAACCTGAACTGCGCTTGAACGCGTACCATGGTAGTCATCCTTTTGTGCACGAATTAATCCTTTGACGACCTCGGGACTGGAATTTTGTAGCAACCCTAAAGCCTTCGCTGCGCTTGAAAGTTCCGGTAACCAAGCTTTACTCCTCAACTCAAAAAGCAATACCTCAACCACCTCGGTACTTGAATTTTGTAGCTCTGCCAAAGCCTCTGCCGTTATTAAACGCACACTTGGTTCTTCGTCTTTCAACACACCGAGTAAGGCTTCAATGACCTCCGTAGTGGGGTTGTGTAGTTTACCTAAAGCGTGAGCTGCGCTTGAGCGCACGCTAGCAGTGCTATCCTTCAACGCAGCAACCAATCCTTCAACGACATTAGCACCAGCATTTTGTAGCTTACCTAAAGCGTAGGCTGCAGCTGATCCCACGCTAGCAGTGCTATCCTTCAACGCAGCAACCAATCCTTCAACGACATTAGCACCAGCATTTTGTAGTTTATCTAAAGCGTAGGCTGCCCTTGAACGCACATCTGAATTTTTATCTTTCAGGAGACGAAGAAGTGTTTCAACAATTTCCGCACTCGGATTTTCTAGCATTTCTAGGGCCTTTTGAGCCGCAAAACTCAAAACTTTATTTTCATCCTGCGACGCACGAAGTAATCCTTCAACGATCTCGGGACTACGATTTTGTAGATCCCCTAAAGCCTTTACTGCCAAATCAATCACGTGAGAATCTTTATCTTTCAACCCACATAGTAGCCCTTCAAAGCACTCAACGCTGGGCTTAACGACAGCTAAAGCTGCACTTGAACGAATGTAAGTTTCTTGATCTTCATTTTTCAAATCAGCAAGTAATCCTTCAATCACTTCAGCGTTGGAATTTCGTAACTGAACTAAAGCCTGAGCCGCACTTGAACGTACCTGCCAATTTTCATCATTCAACGCAGCAAATAATACTTGCAACACCTCAAAACTGCCATTTTCTAGCTTCGCCAAAGAAATAGCCGCGGCATAACGGATACCATCTT
>JBFWPS010000087.1:0-7687 GCA_050249855.1 Gammaproteobacteria bacterium | reverse complement strand
ATCTTTCAGAAACTGAAAGAAAATCAGCTGAGCAACAGTTTCGTTTAGATATTCGTAAACATATTCAAGATATTTCCACTAAATATATTATCGCGGGTGAAACTTCTGATGGTGCCATTATGTTTATACCCGCGGAAGCGGTTTTTGCGGAAATACATGCACATTACCCAGATTTAGTAGAGTTGGCTTATAAAGCACGTGTTTGGTTTGCATCACCGACAACGATGATGGCAATATTAACCACGGCTAGAGCGGTATTAAAAGATGCCGATACACGTAAACAAGTACATGTTATTCAAGAACACTTAGCCTTTTTAGCAAAAGATTTTGATCGTTTTCAAAAACGAATGGATAATTTAGCAAAACACATTCAACAAGCCAATGATGACGTAAAAGAAGTAAGTACTTCTGCTATTAAAATCACTAACCGCTTTCGTCGTATCGAACAAGTTGAATTGGAATCGTTTGATGAAACATCAACTGAGACCTTGCCTGAATCCTTGGAAAGGGAAGGAACTGAGTGATAAAACTTATCATACATTACTAAAATAACGTTGTCATCGCGAGCATAGCGAAGCAATCCAGAACTGAGTTGAAATAACTGTAGGGCGGGCAAAAGGTGCAACACAGATGAGATTTTATCTTTATAAAGCGCTATGTGCACATGTGCCACCATAATGGCTCTGGGTTACATCGCTACACTCGCAATGACAACGATAGATAAGTTAACTTTTAAGTTACAATAACTGCTTTAATGAATCTTTTAAGGTTTTCTTAATAATTCTTTTTTATAATACCAACGAAGTTTATACAAATTTTGAACTAAGAGAGTTAAATTATGATGATTTCATTTGACCATGAAGACCTTGAAACAGTGGCACCTGCTAAGGGCAACCCCTATACTTCAACACGTTTAGTAGCAGAGATTTTATCAATTGCTTCTTTTTATAACTCTGATCAAAATACTAAGTCTAAAGGTCAAAAAACACGAATTAATGAACTGGCTGACAGCGCATTAAAAATCATGTTAGAAAATGATAAAGAAGATGAGCGCATAGTTCAATTGATTCTGGCTATTCAAGAAACAATCTCTGATATTCATAATAAAAATCCCGATCCTCCATGGGATAATACACCCACTCGTCTTATTGTTAACACAGCTTTTAGCTTATTTGGTTTTATACATGATTATGGTAAAAATAGCAGCCTAGCTCAAACGCTCTTGGTTCTTCGAAGCGATGCTTTACGTGAACTCGCTCCATCTGTTAAAGAAAAACCCCATATTAAAACATTCGATAGCGCCCTCTCAAACGGCACATCTAGCAATGTTTCACATCTAAACTGTGACAGCAAAAATCAAGTCCCTAGGGAACAATACAAAAATAATAATACCGATTCAGATCATATGTCTGTACTAGTGATAGTAAATTATCTTATTGGAATGATCAGTCAATTTTTCATGACTTATGCAAATGAGACAAAAGATCGATTAACAGGAACGAATCCAGACAAACTGCATGCGTATGAGGCTCTTAAGAAGGCACTGATACAATTATCACCCATCAAAAAAGATGAACAGCAATTGCCAATTAAAGTGAATGGACAATTTCAGTTAGAAACAACTTGTTTTGATGAAACTAAAACGAATGCGAAAGCATTCATATTAGAGACAATAAAAAATCTTCAAGATTTAATTAATACGCATATTACTAACAATCAATCAATTAAATCTGTATCACCAGGTGTTCTAGAAGATTGCGCTCAAAAAGCGATGGACTACTTAACTTTTATCAGTACCCCACCTGAAGTAGCCTACGCTGAACCTGAGACGCATGTTCCCAATATTGAGTTCCCCGATGCATTTTGGAAAGAATTTGCACCTGAACCTTGTCAGTGTGAATTTGAGTATGACGATTCGGGAAATCCTTGTTTGTAATTCGGTTTTATAGATAACTTTCTAATACCTACAAAATAGGTAGTTTTGCGTTGTTTGCAAAACCGGGGGATTTTTACAACCTCAAAAATCCCCCCGCTTCGTAAAAAACACGAAGCGGCCCCCTTTTTCAAAGGGGGCTAACAACTAACAATCAGCTCGATTAGGCGCTTTAGCGCCCTAATCCACTCTACAAACTTCAATTTTGTCAAAATTTTTACAAAAGTGTAATTATTCTTAAGATTTCCTTAAGCTTTCTTTGTTATTGTAATGGACTGTTATTAATCATAAATTATTCAATTCATAACGAGGAGATGTAAAATGGGTAAGAAGAACAATCCTAATGTTAATAAAGCAATGGGTACACCAGCTGAAGTAACAACAGTTGATGGAAACGCACAACAAACAGATAATTCAGCACCAGCTGCAGTAACAACAGTTGATGCAACCGCACAACAAACAGGTAGTTCAGCACCAGCTGCAGTAGCAGCAGTTGATACAACCACATCACAAGCAGATAATTCAACACCAGTTGCAGTAGCAGCCTTAGGTGATACAACCCCAAAAGAAGATGGTACAATTCACTCTGCAAGCGCCTCTGAAAGCGATGAAGAGGAAGAGGAAAATAATACAGCTCAAGCAGCATCAGCTCCAGCTCCAGTAGCATCAGATCCAGCTAATCAAACAGCCGCTGACACAACAGCCATTAATGCCGCCATAGCAGCAGCTGCAACTTCAACTAAACAAAAAAACCCTAGAAGGGCTAAAAAAGGTCAAGACCAAACAGGATCTGAAGCAGCTCCAGCGCCAGCAGCATCTACTCCAGCGCCAGCAGCATCAGCTCCAGCGCCAGTTGTAGTTAAAGACGATTTTGCAGATGTTGATATGGTTTCAACAACCTCATCAAGCACACCAAGTCCAGTGCAAGCACCTGCTGCTCCAACAACTACTCCAGCAGTAAACCTAATGTTAGAAAGTGCTAAGAAGCTAAAAACTCCTTATCAAATCGTTGGAGCTATTCTTCAAATGCGTGAAAACTACTTAGTTAGTGGCAAAACAGGACATGAAGACGTATGGGATAAACTTGCTAAAGACTTAGTTCATATCTTAGCATCTGCAGGTTACAATTATATCGAAGGCCAAGATCAAGCTAAGGATCTTGAACTAATTAAAAAACTTTATACAACCATCGCTAATACCACACAAGAAATGCATACCAAAGCAGCTGCTGGCCTGATGGCACACTATTCTGCTAAAGTGTATAAACCTGCCAAAAACGCCCGAACTGCTGGCGCTTTGACAGCAATTGCTGATGGTGTTTATGCAGGTTGCAAACTTGCTGAAAATGGCGTTACCCAAATTGCGCTTCCTGTGTGCGCTAAAAAAGGAGATATTGGATTTAATCCTGAGTTACCAACACCAGCATGTGTAGCACTAGTTCAAAGTATTGTATTGCGTAACGCATTAAACATTATTAACACGATGTACTTCCAAACACGCGCTGTTGGAGGTCTCTTATGGGGTTATGGTCCTAAAGCTCCAGCTAGTGAAATTACAGCCATTAGTGGTGCAGCTACTGCTTTTGCTAATGCGTTAAAGCATCTTGAAATGATAGAAAGAGATCCACATAATACAACAGTTATAAGTATAAAGACACCCGATGATGTTACAGCATCTATTGGTATGAATGATAAAGGTGAAGACGTCTACAAATGGCGCCCAATTCCTAATACAGCGGTGAAGTTAGATGGTGTAACTGTAACTAACCTTGCAACAATAGCTACGGTTGCTGTAGAAGGCCTTATGCAATCAAAAACAAAGGAGCTAGTTATTACTCCTACTAGCTATGCTGGAATTATGATGGCTGAACTTCATAAAGCAATGGATCAAATTAGAGCGGCAGATAAAGTACCTGCTCCAGCTCCATCAGCATCTATGTAGTAAAACAGTAATAGTATCTTCTTTCTCTTGCGGCTGAATAACCAGTAGCAAGAGAGAAGACTAAGATGCTACTTAAAAACGCCGCTATCTAGCGGCGTTTTTTATAGGGTCAAAAACACAATTCTTATTACCAAGAAAAACTATCAGGATTTTGATTGTTTAAAATTGCATTTAAACGTTTTGAAATGATTTCTTTTTTCATGCCTTCATCTGTAAAAACATAAAAACGCTTTTGTGAAATTGCATCAAATACTAATTCTGCTACGGCTTCTGGTTCCATGCCTTTCTTAACAGCACGCCCAAAATTTAATAGCCATTCCATATCACGTTCTTCTAATTCTGCAGCATATTGAGAATTAGAATTAGTCAAAATATTCGTATTCACCCAACCAGGACTTAATAAAGAAACAGAAATAAAAGGGGCGCGTAATTGTAAATCGTGGAATAAACTCTCTGTATAAGCCACAGCAGCGTGTTTAGAGATTTCATAGGCTCCTAGATAGGGTGCGGAATAAAAACCAGCCATAGAAGCAGTATTCACAATATGAGCCGGTTTCTTAACATCTAACCAAATAGGCATTAAAGCTTTTACACCATGTACAATCCCCATTAAATTCAATTCTAGAGTGGCGACTAATGCTTCAAGCGGAATTTCCCAAATAGGCCCTAATGGCCCACCAGAGCCGGCATTATTCATGAGTATATCCGGTACACCATAGTAATCGATTGTTTTTTCAATCAATCTTTTAACTTGTGAGAATTGAGTCACATCGGTAGGACAAAAATAAAAAGTTTGATTAATAAGAGATAATTCTTCTTCAAGTTGAGAAAGTGCTTGAGCATTTTTATCAGCTAGTACCACTTTCATTCCTATCGATAACGATTTTTTTACTAGCGCAAGTCCTATTCCGCTTGCTGCACCTGTAATAATCGCAATTTTATTTTTCATGAACCACCTGATAAAAGCTTTCGTCTTCTTTAAGCATGCCCAGTTCATTACGCGCACGCTCTTCAAGTGCTACATGGCCATGCTTTAAATCAGTTACTTCAGCAGCTAAAGCTTGATTTCGTTGTGTTAATCGTTGATTTTCTTTTGTTTGATGCAAAATATGACGATGCAATTGAACTAGCGTGCCCACACCATTAGGTTGCACCCAAAGCTTATATTGTAATGCACAAAGCATCGTTATTAAAATTGCGATTAATAGTTTCATAGTCATATTAAAATTTATAGTACGGGGCTAATCCTTTTAATTCTTCTTCTATTCGTAATAATTGATTATATTTAGCGATTCTGTCAGAACGACACAAAGAACCCGTTTTAATCTGCCCTGCAGCCGTTGCCACAGCTAAATCTGCTATGGTGGTATCTTCTGTTTCACCTGAACGATGCGAAATAATCGTATTATAATTTGCTTGTTGTGCTAATCCTATCGCAGTAATGGTTTCAGTTAAAGTACCAATTTGATTAGGTTTAATCAAAATAGCATTTGCAATATTGTTTTCAATGCCTTTTTGTAAAATAGCAGCATTTGTCACGAACAAATCATCACCTACTAATTGAACCTGTTCAGATAATCGATTCATCATTTGACGCCAACCTTCCCAATCATTTTCTGCCATACCATCTTCAATACTCACAATAGGATACTTGGCAATGAGCATAGCTAAATAATCGATAAATTCGGTACTCGTTAAACGCTTTTTTTCTGAAGATAGATGATAAAAACCATCTTTATAAAGTTCCGAGCTTGCCACATCTAAAGCAAGGCTTACTTCTTTCCCTACTTGATAACCTGCTATTTCAATCGCTTCACAAATGCAATTTAAAGCTGTTTCATGCGTTTCAAAATCGGGCGCAAAACCACCTTCATCACCGACTGCCGTACTTTTTTTATTATTTTGTAACTGTTTTTTTAATGTATGAAAAATTTCAGCACCCATTTGCAAGGCATGTGAAAAATTATCTGCGCCCACAGGCATAATCATAAATTCTTGTATATCTAAATTATTATTTGCATGCGCTCCACCATTAATAATATTCATCATAGGCACTGGCATAACAAAAGGACCATCTCCACCTAAATAACGATAAAAGGATAACTGGGATTCGTTTGCAGCAGCATGTGCACAAGCTAATGATACTGCTAACATAGCATTAGCACCTAAATGACTTTTATTGGGCGTGCCATCCAGTTCAATCAATCGTTCATCAATAGCTTCTTGTATCGCAACATCATACCCATTCAATGCGGGCGCTATATCCAGTGTGATATGTGCGACGGCTTTTAAAACACCCTTTCCAGCATAGCGGTTTGCATCTTCATCGCGTAGCTCCACAGCTTCATGTTCACCAGTTGAAGCTCCGGAGGGTACTGATGCACGCCCTATCACGCCAGAATTTAAAACAACATCAACTTCGACTGTTGGGTTACCGCGTGAATCAAGGATTTCACGTGCAATCATTTTCTTAATCGTGGACATAATCGCTATATTCTCCTGGGGAAATCATTCCAACCGTACTCTAGGATCTACTATTGTATAGGCTATATCAGTTAATACAAGCCCAAATATATATAAAACAGTCCCTAAAAATATCATCACATGTACAATGGCAAAATCTTGTTGGCCGATAGCATCAATCACATAGCTACCCAAGCCCGGAATACCGAAAAATGACTCTAAAATAAGACTTCCCATGAATAATAAAGGTATAATGGCAACCACACTCGTTAAAATAGGAATCATTCCATTGGCTAACATGTGCTTAAATAAAATTTTTATTTCAGATAAGCCCTTAGCACGTGCAGTTCTTATATAATCTTTATTAATTTCTTCTAAAAAAATACTTCTATTCCAACGTATACCTGCACCTATGCCACTTACAATCCCAATTAAAATAGGCAGTAAAACAAACCGCAAAGCAGATAATCCCGGTGCATACCCCGATATAGGAACTAAACGCAATAATTTCGAGAAAAAATATTGGCCAGCAATAATATAAAACATACCTGAAATAGACATCAGTATCACACACAAAAACATACCACTTAAATCAAGATAAGTATTGCGAAAGAAAACCAGTAATAAAGCAAGTGTAACTTCAACTAATATGCCCAAAATAAGGGTTGGAATAGCAATTGTCAAACTTGGCCACATACGCTCTGAAATATCTTGTCCTATATTTCGACCACTATCGGAGCGTCCAAAATCCAAAGCAAATAATTTCAATGTTTTTTTGTAAAATAATGTTTGTGTGAAATATTGCATACCACTTGCATGCGGATTATAAAATAATGGTTGATCATATCCATGTACTTTTTTCCATGAATCTATTTGAGCTGGGGTTACATATTTTTGTCCTAACTGCATGCGTGCAATATCATCGGGTGAATTCACCATAAAGAAAAGAAAAAAAGTAACAAAGCATACGCCAATTAGAATTGGAATAGCATAAAGGATACGACGGATAAGATATATAAACATAATATTCCTTTATAGGGCTTACTAAAACAATGCGATCATTGCGAGCACGAGCGTTAGCGAGTGCGTGGCAATCCAGTACTGAGTGAGGGCGCCAAATTTGTTCGTAAGTTTTATCTCAATATTCTCATGATGAATTTTCTTTGCGCCAATATTGCCAAAATACTGGTATTAATCCAAGAATTAATAATAAAGCAAGAATAAATAAAGGCCATAAAACAGGTTGATTCCATAAATATTGCATACGCGTGCGCAATTTGGGGTCAAGATCAGCATATTTTAAAGTATTATTGATAACACTGCTCGGTTTACTAGGGCTAATCCATTGCT
>JBFWPS010000086.1:0-7767 GCA_050249855.1 Gammaproteobacteria bacterium | reverse complement strand
CAGGTCAGATGGAAGCTTCTTTAAAAGATTATATTGAATCAAAATTGAGTCCTATTGATAAGTGGATGATAGCTACTTTTGCAGCAAACGCAGATTTGAGTTTTTATGCTTACGAATTTGATGCCGCGATGCAAGGACAATACAGCAGTAATGGTGCTCTGCTCGTACCTACTCACTCGATGGATCCAGCTTATGGAGCTGGTCAACAAGCAATGATAGTGGCTGATCAATCAGGTGTTTGGAGTCTAGCACAGAATCAAATGGGGGCGGATTATGATATGCAACAGAGACAAATGAATGAATTGGCTGCCCAAGACGCAATGAATGCACAAAAAGGTATGCTCGTAGAGAGAATGCGTGAGCGTAGAGAGGTTGCAAAAGTTCACCGTGAGGTGATGCGTTTTGGAACAGAACAAAGCCTTGCATATGACCGTCAGGCTCACTCAGAATTAGCTGCGACCGTGGTTGATGTCGCAGATGATGCTGCTCGCAATGCGTACTTACGTGCTCAACATGAAAGAGAAATGGCATCTAGCATGGAACTACATGAGAGAATGGCTGCTCAAGCAGTCGGAGCGAAGCAATCTTATGATGCTGCCGCAGCAGAAGCAGCAACCAGAACAGACAAAGCAGTTGGTGCTTTGGCAAGTGCTATGGCACAAGCAACCAGGCAAACACCTAGTACATCCTCCAACACCTATCAGTTAGTTAATGCAGTGGCAAGTGCTGATGCAGCGTCTAATTATCCACAACTAGTAGGTCCTGCGCCTACACAAGGATTAGCGGGCTCGCCTTATCCGCAGATTGGGGCAGCGCCATATCAACATTCACCATCTAATCCAATGCTTTCCCCAATGGTTACAGCTCCTCGCATACCGGGGGGGACTATGCCACCAACTGGAGTTTATGGTCAGCAGTTTTCAGGGCCTGGGCGTTCTCCTGCACTCATGGCGCCGCCTACAACAGGAATGTCAGGTGGTTTTGCAGCGCCTGGATCAGTAGGTGGAGGACCACGTAGACCGGGAGTAAAACGATAATTTATCCCAAGCTAATTTGCAGATTAGCTTTTTTCCAACTAATTTTTCATCGGAGTGACAGATTACTTTTTTTAAGAGTGGTCTGTCACTATTTCATACCAGCCAGATATTTTTAAATTAAATTCAGTATCAAAGAACAATTAACTATGAGGTGTACTATGCCATTCGGATTCTTAAAAAAAAAGCAGCAAAAACCAACAACAATCATGGAAATGATGGATGCGCTACAAGCCATTCGACAAGGTGTTAATCAAGGACGAGTAACATATGATGAAATTGAATCACATGTCGCCAATATGGTTGGTGATTATGCATCGCGACACAGTTTGACTGAATCAGATGCATTATGGCTTATCAATACCTTGTATAACTTGGAAAATAAAATCGTGCTCACAAAAAAAGAGAATTTGCGATTATTATTTTCTCGTCAATTGAAACCAACTTTACATGATTTATTTGAAGCAAAACTTATGCCGCCGGTAGATTTATTTTTTCTGCATGCATTAGCAGGCCATTTTCAATTAAGTTTTTATATCGAGCGACCTGTTGTTGATATTGAAATGCTTGTTCGCCAAAAAGATGCTCGGATTGCACAGCAACGTCAATTAGTTGAGAAACAATTGGAGGTGGGCTCAATCCAGTTACTACAACAACAAGAATTTCATCAATTGCAAATCATTGAAACCTCAGATAACGCGGCAGCTCAACGAGCGCTTTATGCCCAGCAAATACAAATGAAAGAGCAACAATTGATGGCAGCTAGAATGGAACAAGCTGTCGTACTTTCTCATCAATCAGAAATGGATGCTTTACATGAGCGACAGGCGCAATTAGAACAACAAGAGAGTATTATTGAATTTAATCGTGCCTATCTAGCAGAAGCAAATTCAAAAAGTTTAACAGTATATCGCGAAAAATATCCTTCTATTGCAAGTCAGTTGCAGAATCAAATGGTTGTTTTTGATGAGGCGTTAATTGAAACGCGAAAAGAATTTGGCTTAGCACTAGCCTCATTAAACCAATTAGTCAATGAAGGCTTACAAGAAATTGGGGCCAAGATCGAAATGGTAGAGTCGAAAGTAGAAGAAGTTGCAAACCAGATGAATCAGTTGACATTGCGTCATTCAGCAGAAGCAGCCATTGTTAGTTTAAGAAATCTGATCTTGATGAACCCAAAATACCTTCATGTAGCTGAGTCTTACTCGGAGCGAAAAATATTGACAGGTGACCGTGAGTTGTCATTGGATAGCGCTATTAATTTATTCTTAGATAATGATGATCGGTGTGTTATTTTAAATGCGCCTATCGGTTTTGGTAAAACTTATAGTGGACTAAATCTTGTCTATAAAAAAAATCAGGAATCATCAAAAATCATATCATTATATTTAGATTGTTTGGAGGGAGCTTATGATTTTTCAACGAATTTCGTTCGAAATTTAATTAAGGGTTATGGCGTCAATGAATTTCAAATGCAAGAAATGGCAGAAAAATATCAGTTGTTAATTTTTTTAGACAATCTTAATCCAACAGGATTTTTGAAAGTAATGGGAAATATGCAATTAGCAATGTGGAAGCACTTAAAATTTATTTGTGCTGGTAGTGAAACATTAGTGGCACAAAAAGCGGCAGCGGCATCACGATTGATGAGTGTTACCGTCGCAACATCAACGCAGCCAGTTAGTGAGATTAAATTGTTGCCTTTTGATCAAGCGCAAATCCGAAAATTTTTAGAATCTGTATTAACTCAAACACAGATAAATCAATTAATGGATCAATATCAGCAAGACAAAGACTTCCGTGAACTACTCGCATACCCATTATTTTTACGAGAAATGGCAGTTGTTTGTCAAAAAGGTGTCTTAAGTAAAAATGCTTTATTAGATCAACTGATAGAACGATGGATAGAGCGTCAAATTTCTAAATTAGCGTCTGAAATAAACCACTCTATAGACAGTGCTGATTTAAAATCAGGGGTGTTAGCCTGTGCTGAACGGATTGCATTCCAATTAAGAAATACGGGCGCTTCACAGATCCCCGTTCCACAAAGAAAAACATCTTTACTTTTTACTCAAGTGCATGATAGACCCTCAACGGATCAATTTGCAGATTTATTTAATCAAGATGAACACGCTCATATGATTCGATTTTGTTTGCCGTGGAAAAAAGAAAATAATCATTACTCATTTTTGTTACCGATCATCGCGAAACATTTGGCTGATCGTTATGTTGCTAGAGGAGGTTTATTAACACAACACAAATCTGCATCAGCCCCTATTATCAATGTGAAAAAAGAGTCTATACTTGCTTCAGAACACACAAGTGTAACTTCATCATCAGGTCCGAGAATATTCAATGATTCTGTGACTCCATCAAATCAACAAAAATGGTTCGATTTTATTAAGAATGGAAAGGTAGATGAATTCAAAAAAGCGACATGTGCTATCAAAAATGCAACAGAATTACGAGATGAACGAGGTTATACCTTGTTGCATGTCGCAGCTGAATATGGCTCAACGGAGATAGCTGATTTTTTAGTGAATAATTTAAATTTTACTGGCGCTGAACTTGTAGAAGGAACAAAAAGTACTCCATTGATGATCGCACGTGATAAACCTGCGTCGAGAGAGAACAATCATGCGATGCTCAGCTATTTGCGAGGTTTAAAACTGAAGCAGTTTACCGTAAAGAGAATATCCTAAAGATAAAGCTACATTTTGTATTCGGGTGAATTTGGAGGAAAAAATGAAAACAGAGTTAGTAAAAAACAGAGATGGTTCCGATGGGATTAAGATGAATTTATCAGAATTTCCAGAGGCACCTGCAGACCGGGTCAAATTTGCTATGGCGGCAGCAAGTCGTCTTATTGCTAATACGACAAAGAAAATTTCAAAAGATAATCCGATCGTGTTGAGTGGTCAAATGGAAGAACAACTTATGTATCTATGGACTGCTATCGTGGTATTTGCTTATCAATCGTCATGTAAGTTTGACGTTAAACATATCATAATAAGATCAACAGCATGGAACTGCGGAAAAGAGTTAAATATGTTTGGTTATTTCACAAAAAAATCCTGTTACGAAACAAAGTTTAAACAGTATTTACAACCATATATGTTAGAAATTTCTAAAGATACTCCTTATTTTGCCAATCAGGAGATTCGTGGTTTAGCGACCAAAGATTATCTCAACCCTCATAATCCTAAAATGGCCATTAGCCAAGGACAAAAATTATGGGTGATCGATTACTTCGATTCTAATCATCTGCGTTGTCATAACGGGAAAGTTGCTGAAATTATTCCTAAAGAGGTTTTTAAATCAACGCAAGAATTTATAGAGGAAGCTAACCAAAAATACCAAAACAATGATGGCATGGGTGCATTGGCTATGCTTGAAAACGCAATGTCACTTGATGATGAAAATAACCGACCGATACTGGAAGCCAAAATTGCTATTTGTCTTAGAGGTCAACAAGATAATAAAATCCCAGAAATTGAGCTTTCTAATCTCCTTAAAAAAATACTAGATATTCCTCTCCCAAAGTGGAATCAAAGTATTATGAATTTTTTATGTGAGATAAAAATAGCATTAAAAAAGTATGACGAGATAATAAATTATACTAAAGATTGCATTGATAAGAAATATTGCGTTCCTGATGCATATTATTTTCGTGCCAAAGCTCTTTCTGGATTAAAAAAATATGAGGAAGCTAAGAAAGATTTTAATCAGGCTGTAAGCTTAGGTTGTCAACAAAGCAAACTAAAAGCAGAAATGGATAGCATTGAAAAAATATTAGCAGATCAGTTAACACAACGACTTCAGCGATCAGCAGCGCTTGTTGATCAAGCTGCACAAAAATACACTGATAAACAATATTCAGAAGCAGTTGAATTGTATAAAAGTGCTATTGAATTGAATGTGAGTAATCAAAATGCACAATTTGGTTGTGGGATGTCGTTGTTATCATTAGATAAGTATCAAGAGTCATTGGCTTATTTTAATCAAGCTATTAGATTAAAAAATAATTGTGTTCCTAGCTATCTTAATCGAGGGCTTGCATATGCAGGGTTGAGCAACTTTAAAAATGCTTTAGACGATCTAAATAAAGCCATTGAACTAGAACCAAACAATCAACTGAGTTATGGAAAACGTGCACAAGTATACATAAAAAGTAAAAACTATAAAGGTGCAATATATGATTTAAATAAAGCGATTAAATTAGTACCGAGTGATTATAACTTATATCTAGAAATAGGTCGTGTATTTGTTTTACAAGAAAATTATCAAGAAGCGATTATAAACTATCAAAAATTTTTAGAGTTTGAGCAAGCTAATTCTGATGCTTGGAATCGTTGTGGATTAGCACAATTAAAATTAGGAAAATATGAGGAGGCCATCAATTCTTTTACTAAAATCGTCGATTTAAATCTTGGCAACCAACTTTCGAATATTTATAACAACCGTGCCGTAGCGTACTACACGATTGGTAAGTATGACAAAGCATTAATGGATCTCGAACATTCATTACGTTTAGATGGGACTAATAAAACTACAGTCACTTCATATGCTGTGACATATTGGGCTGCTGGGCGCTATGAAGAAGCGCTTCAAAAAACAGAAGAAGCATTAAAATTATGGGGTACTTTTTCAGCCGTCCCTGGTTTGATTCCCTTACGAGCAATGCTCAAAAAGTTAGTTGGTGACCCTGAAGGAGCACAGTCAGATTATTTGCAGGCTCAAAAATTAGAATATGTGATTGAACCATCGTATTACTTATTGGGAAAAGCGCATGAATCATTTGGTGATTTGCAGTCTGCTGTGGATAGTTATCGTAGATCACTCCAAGTATGTCCGCATTATTTACCAGCAAAAAATGCATTAGCTTTAGTTGAAAATAAATCAACGTCTAGTCATAACTCGTCGTTACTAGATAATGATACTGACTTGTTGTTTGAACAAAAGCTGCCTCCAGAGAAATTGAATCATAATCAACAGAACTCTTTATCAAGCACCGGTTCTCTTGCTAACGCCACAACGGGTGTCGGAGTTGTTACACTAAATCTCAGTATTGAATACACAGACTTAAAGTTTGATAAACGATTAGGTCAAGGTGCTTATGGTGAAGTGTATTCCGGAACCTGGCGTTACAACCAGGTAGCGATTAAGAAATTATTAGGGACGAATTATAACGAAGACGCAATCCGTGAATTACAACAAGAAGCGCAAGTGTTGGCAAAGGTGAGGTCGGATTATGTGGTTCAGATTAAAGGCTTAGCGGTTCAATCGCCGCATTATTGTTTAGTGATGGAATTGATGCCGAAGGGGAATTTATATGATTTGTTGCAAAGCGAACAACCGTTGGGTTGGACCCAACGGTATCAATTAGCGCAAGACATTGGGATTGGTTTACATCATTTGCATGCAGAAAACATCTTGCATCGAGATTTAAAATCGCTCAACGTTTTATTAACAAATGACTATCGAGCAAAGCTTTGTGATTTTGGTTTAGCAAAAATTAAAACCACAACGAAAACACAATCACGCATGACCCAGACGAATGCGGGTGCAGAAAAGAGCGTGGGGACATTGCCTTGGATGGCGCCTGAGTTATTTGGATTGCGGCCGAAGTACAGTACGAAATCGGATATCTATGCGTATGGCATCATTATGTGGGAATTATCCGCCAGACGAGTGCCGTATGAAGATGCAGCTTCACCAGATGAAATTCGATCAGCGGTTAGAGAAGGCGAGCGCGAAGAAATTCCGACAGAGACGCCGGTTAAGTTTGCGGCCTTGATAGGAAAATGTTGGGCACAACGGGCTGAAGCTAGGCCTGAGGTGGATGAAGTGCTGCAGGAATTAGAAACTTGTAAACAGCAATTGAGATAATCATGGGATTTATCTGACGGGTTTTGATTTTTATCAAGAGGTTTGATTGACATTTGGGAGATTCATTCATGCATAAGAATACGAGTAGTACTTTGACACAAACACCTCCTCAACTGCTTCAAAATAAAATTCTTTCTGGGCATACCGGTACGATTTCTGCACTGACCACATTGCCCAGTGGCGAGGTGGTGAGTGGGGGTGGGGGTGGGTTTTTCGATAAGACCATCCGGGTGTGGGATGTCGAGAGTGGGCAATGTCTAAAGGTTTTAGAGGGCCATAAGCGAGGGGTTGAAGCACTCACGGTATTGCCGAGAGGTGAGGTGGTTAGTGGCTCTTCGGATAGCACCATTCGGGTATGGGATGTGGCGAAGGGAAAATGTCTGAAGGTGTTAAAGGGCCATAAGGGAGGGGTTGAAGCACTCGCGGTCTTGCCGGGAGGTGAGGTGGTTAGTGGCTCTTTGGATAGCACCATCCGGGTATGGGATGTGGCGAAGGGAAAATGTCTGAGGGTTTTAGACGGGCATTCGAGAGCTGTTTATGCAGTCAGCGTATTGCCGGAAGTAGGAGGGTTGGAAGGCAAATTGGTGAGTGGGGGTCTGTATGGTCTCCAGGCTTGGGATTTCAGGTATGGATATCGAAACTTTCCAAAGGGTTTAAAGGATTTATGGAGAAGTTGTATTCAAGCACTCACCGTATTGACGAGTGGCCGATTGGTGAGTGGCTCTTGGGATGGCACCATCCGGATATGGAATGTGGCGAGTGGAGAATGTCTGAAAGTGTTAGAGGGGCATACGGAATCTGTTAAGGCACTCAGCGTATTGCCGAGTGGCGAATTGGTGAGTGG
>JBFWPS010000085.1:0-7821 GCA_050249855.1 Gammaproteobacteria bacterium | reverse complement strand
CAAGATTTTATTACCAAAAAATCTTGCCTGAAGTTGACTTGCTTGCAAAGACAATTTATGCAGGCAGTGATTCACTTATGGGGTTGCCTGAAGATTTATTTTGACGATGAAGGGGTCAAGTCTTTTTATTAGCGGTTTATAACTCTGTATTTTAAAACTCAATTTTATAAACCGCTAATAAAAAGACTTGACCCCTTGATCGAGGACATTTAATGAACCGAAAAATTGCGTTATTACCTACCCTTGCATATATTGCAACATTCTTGGCATTATTTGTCGTAGCACTCGGTGCTTATACCAGAGCCACTAATGCCGGCTTGGGTTGCCCTGATTGGCCTGGTTGTTATAATCAACTGACTGCTCCACACACAGCAACTCAAATCGATCAAGCAAAACAAACGTTTCATACAAATGCTTTACACGTAAAAAAAGCATGGACTGAAATGATTCATCGTTATGTAGCTGGGACATTATCCGTACTTATTCTTATTTTAGTCATTGGGTATTTCAGACAATATCCCTTTGTCTGTGCAAGTCTTATTGCTGTCATCATATTCCAAATTTTATTAGGCATGTGGACTGTTACTTTAAAATTAATGCCGATTGTTGTACTAGGCCACCTATTAGGGGGTTTAACTACTTTAATATTACTCTGGTTACTTGCTTTGAAATCAAGGCCTATCTTCATAACCTCATTTTCTAAAATATTAAAACCATTTGCTATGATTAGCTTAATTATTTTAGCTTTGCAAATTATCTTAGGCGGCTGGGTCAGCACAAATTATGCGGCACTCATTTGTAGAGAATTTCCATATTGTAGCATGCACCAATTTTTCCCTCTTTTTGATTTGAAACAAGCATTTAATTTATTTCATCAAGTAGGTGAAATTAGCCCAGGGGCTTTAATGACCATTCATATGATTCACCGAACATGGGCTGTTGTGGTTGCAGTTTTTCTTTCACTATTTGGATTCATGCTTATCAAAAAATCAAATGAAAAATTATTACATCGTCTAGCTTACCTATTATTTTTATTTTTAATAATCCAAATAACGTTTGGAATATTAAATGTTGTATGGTTGTTACCGATTGGTACCGCTGTTGCTCATAATGCTGTGGCCGCATTATTATTAATGACGTTAGTTGCTTTAAATTATTTATTGTTTCATGAATCAAAATAAGCTTATGGATACATTTATTAATACGCCTGCCATTTCAAAGTCCCATTTTCCATGGCGCGCTTACGTGGACTTATGTAAACCACGCGTTGTTATTTTAATGCTGTTAACTGTTTTAGTTGGCATGCTCCTTGCAACATCGAATTCGGCTCCTCTTCATATTTTAATTTTTGGCACTCTGGGTATAGGGCTTGTTGCCTCTGCGGGCGCTGCTATTAATCATCTTGTTGATCGCCACTTAGATGCAATCATGCTAAGAACGTCCTATAGGCCATTACCAACTGGACGTGTTTCTATAAAAAATGCAACCATTTTTGCTGGAGCGCTCGCATTTTCTGGAACAATTATTTTAATTGTTTTTACAAATATACTTACAGCCATTCTTACTTTTATATCAATGATTGGATATGCAGGGATTTATACACTTTATTTAAAACGTACAACACCACAAAATATTGTTATTGGTGGCGCAGCTGGTGCAGCACCACCATTATTAGGTTGGACGGCGATCACTGGTCATATAGATCCACCCGCATTATTATTAATGCTTATTATTTTTGTTTGGACACCACCACATTTTTGGGCGCTTGCAATTGAGAGACAAAAGGAATATGCCAAAGCAAATATTCCCATGCTTCCAGTTATCTATGGGGTCCCTTTTACTAAATTAAATATATTGCTTTATACGATTTTACTAACTGCTGTAACCATACTACCTTATGCTATAAGTATGTGCGGTTTGCTTTATTTAATTGGAGCGATGATTTTAGACGCTTTTTTTCTTTACTTTGCTATCAAACTTTTTTATAGCGAAGGAACGCGTGTTGCGAAACAAACTTTTCGGTTCTCAATTTACTATCTAATGTTTTTGTTTATAGCACTTTTAGTTGATCATTATATCTAACTAAGGGGTCAGTGTGCTTCATCCCAATTATTACCCACACCAATATTTACAATCAATGGTACGTCTAGTTTTACAATGGTTGTCATTAAATCATTAATTTTTTTGCTAACAGAATCGACTTGATTTTCGGGCACCTCAAACACCAATTCATCATGCACTTGCATAATCATTTGCGTTTCATTTTTTGATGATTGTAACCAATGGTCAACAGCAATCATTGATTTTTTGATGATATCAGCCGCCGTCCCTTGCATTGGGGCATTAATCGCAGCACGTTCAGAAGCCCTTTGTAACATGATTTTTCGGCTATTTATTTCAGGCAGATAAAGTCTTCGACCAAATAAAGTTTCAACATATTCTTTTTCATGCGCATGCTTTCGTGTTTCTTCCATATATTTTTTTACACCAGGATATCGATGAAAATACATTTCAATATATTCTTTTGCAATATCAGCTGTAACACCAAGTTGTTTTGCCAGACCAAAAGCAGACATACCATACATCAAACCAAAATTGATCACCTTTGCACATCTTCTTTGCTCGCTCGTTACTTTATCTTGTTTAACACCAAAAACTTCTGCGGCAGTTGCCGTGTGAATATCATGTCCCTCTAAAAAAGCTTTTACTAACCTAGCATCTTGTGAAATGTGAGCAATGATTCTTAATTCAATTTGTGAATAATCTGCTGCTAGTATTTTATATTTTTTAGGAGCAATAAACGCTTGTCTTATTTTTCTTCCTTCTTCTGTTTTGATTGGAATATTTTGTAAATTTGGGTTGGTTGAAGATAAACGACCCGTGGAAGCAATCGCCTGATTATAAGAGGTATGAACCCTTCCTGTTTTTGAGCTAATCTGTTTAGGTAGTGCATCCGTATAAGTCGATTTTAATTTACTAAGGCTTCTATACTCTAAAATAATTTTAGGCAAAGGATAATCTAATGCTAAATCTTGAAGCGTTTCTTCTCCGGTAGATGGTTGACCTGTTGGCGTTTTTTGTAATACTGGCAATTTTAACTTTTGAAATAATATTTCTTGCAATTGTTTTGGTGAACTTAAGTTGAATTCTTCACCTGCCAATTTAAACGCTTGTTGCTCCAACTCTTCTATTCGCTTCCCTAGTTGCTTACTTTGTAATGTAAGTTTGTTTTCATCGATTAAAACACCATAACGCTCCATTCTTGACAAAACACTCAGTAATGGCATTTCAATTTCTTCAAAAACAAACTTTAATCCTTTTTCATCTTTGATCTTAGGCCAAAAATAATCATGTAGTTGTAAAGTAATATCAGCATCTTCTGCAGAATATTCTGAGGCTTTCTCTATTGTTACCTGATGAAATGGGATTTGTTTAGCGCCTTTACCTGCTACATCTTCGTAATGAATTGTTTCGTGACCCAAGTATTTCAAAGCCAAAGCATCCATGTTATGACGTGTTGCAGAACTATTATATACATAGGATTCCAACATGGTATCAAATGCAATACCTTGTAAATGAATATCATAATTCGCTAAAACACCCAAATCATATTTTAAATTTTGTCCTATTTTAATTAGCTTATCCGATTCTAATAACGGCTTTAATTCTTTCAACACATCTTTCAATGATAATTGCTTAGGCACACCTACATAATCATGCTGCATAGGTATATAAACACCCGTATGTGGCTCTACTGAAAACGATAAGCCTACTAATTCAGCTTCTATGTTATCTAATGAGTTGGTTTCTGTATCAAGAACACATTGCTCTGATTTTTTAAGTATTTTAATAAATTCTTCAAATTCTTGTTTATCTAAAATTGTTTTATAATGCGTTTGTTTTTTTGGTTTTTTTTCACCACTTAACTCTGATAGCCAAGATTTAAATTCCAACTCTTTGAATAAACCAACTAATGCTTCTTGATCCGGCTCACTTATTTTTAAATCTTTTACATGCTGTTCTAAGGGCACATCACACTTAATGGTCGTTAATTGTTGTGATAACGGCAATTTCTCTAAATTATTTCTTAAACTCTCACCAACGGCCCCTGTTATTTCATCTGCATGTTGAATCACTTTTTCTAAAGATCCATATTGATTAAGCCATTTTACTGCCGTTTTAGGCCCTACTTTTGGAACTCCAGGAATATTATCTACCGTATCACCAATTAAACTTAAATAATCGATAATTAATTCAGGACCAACACCAAATTTCTCTTTAACACCTGCGATATCTAATACAGAATTACTCATGGTATTAACTAAAGTTATATGTTTATTGACAAGCTGCGCCATATCTTTGTCACCTGTAGAAACAATTACTTGCATATGTTTTTTCTCTGCTTCTACGGCTAACGTTCCTATCACATCATCTGCTTCCACACCATCGATAATCATTAAAGGAAGACCCATCGCCTTTATAACTTGATGGAGCGGCTCAATCTGACTTTTTAATTCATCTGGCATAGGCGGGCGGGTTGCTTTATATTCAGCAAATAAATCATCACGAAATGTTTTACCTTTTGCGTCAAAAACAACGACAATATGTTCTGGTTCATAGTCTTTTACTAATTTTCTAAGCATATTGCAGACACCATAAATAGCGCCCGTAGGTTGCCCTTTAGAATTCGTTAAAGGTGGTAAAGCATGAAAAGCTCTATATAAATATGAAGAACCATCTACTAAAATAAAAGGTTTGCTTGCATTTGTACTCATCGTTACCTACTATATAAGTCTTTTAAGAAAAGCACATTTAATGCAAAATAATAAGGAATACCATGCTTACTTTGATTAAACGTACGACTATTTTCATCACTTTACTTTTGTCATTAAGTGCTTGTTGTACCACACGTGGTCCTGATCCATTTGAAACATTTAACCGCGCATCATTTGCGTTTAACGACCACATGGACAAAGCTTTTCTTAAACCTATTGCCAAAGCTTATATTTACACATTTCCTGCACCAGTAAGAACAGGCGTTAGTAACTTTTTTGACAATTTAAGTGAAATCCCAACCGTTGCAAATGATCTCTTACAGGCAAACATTTTTCAAGCGCTTGCTGACGGTGGTCGATTCTTGGTCAACAGTACAATCGGTGTCTTTGGTATTTTTGATGTGGCTGCAAAAATTAATTTACCACCGCATTACACCGATCTTGGTTTAACTTTAGCTAAATGGGGGATAAAGGAATCACCTTATCTTCTTATTCCGTTTTTTCCTCCAGGTACCGTTCGTGATACTTCGGCATTAATTGTTAATTTTTATGCATTTACGGTTTACCCTTATATTCACCCATTCTATGATCGCTGGGCGATTTTAAGTGTCGATTTTATCCGTTTACGTGCCAATGCGCTAGAATACTCCGGATTAATCGATATAGCAGCCATTGATCCTTATGTATTTCAACGCGACGCATACATGCAATACAGAAAAGCACAAGTTGAAAAAACATTGGCTGAAAAACCATTTTCTATTCCAAATAGTCAAAGTTAAAATTACATAGGCTATGAAAGTGAAATAATCTATCTCACTTTCATAGCAAAATTATCTCTATGAATATCGCACTATATCAACCTGAAATTCCACCTAACACAGGAAATATTATTCGCTTGTGTGCAAACACCGGTTCGCAATTACATCTTATTAAACCACTAGGTTTTGAAATTGATGACAAACGATTAAGACGAGCTGGATTGGATTATCATGAATGGGCCGATGTGCAAATACACGATAATTATGATGAGTTTATTCAAACACTAAAACCCACTCGCATCATCGCTTGCTCTACAAAAGGAACCGTTTATTATTCAAATTTGAGATTTCAACATGATGATATGCTTATATTTGGCCCTGAAACACGTGGCTTACCTGCAACTATTCTAAATAACACGCCACCCGAACATATTATAAAAATTCCTATGCAACCTAATTCACGTAGTTTGAATTTATCTAACGCTGTTGCCATTATTCTTTATGAAGCTTGGCGACAGCTTGGGTTTGTTTGAATTTAAAAAGTTTTTACTGCCCATGTATGCTTTACTAGAAAACTTCAATTCAGTGTGGAAATATTGTAAGTGAACTGAAAATTGATTTTGTTTCATAAATCCTCCTCATTCAAAGCATCTTGAGGAACAACAGCATTCAATTTAATTCCAAGCATTTGTAAGACTAATAAGGCTTTTTGAAACTGGCATGTCGGTTTTTCAGCCTCTAATTCTCGGATAAAGCGTTCACCTACTCCACAGGCACCAGCAAGCGCTACTTGCGTCAATTTAGACTTTTTTCTTACAGTTTTAATTAAATATCCAACATCTTTTGTTGTTAAAATTCTCATAATTGTCCCTTTCATGATGTTTTCTTTACTATAATTGAATTGTATTTTTCTATAAATCAACCCGATCGGGATAATGTTTCATTCATCTTGATTTTTAAATATCTTTATGGTAATATTATAAAATAAATTGTTAGCCTAAAATTTAACCTATACTTATATAATAATGTAGCAGTATTCTGCAGGAGTAAATGAATGAAAACTACTAACGCACTCATGTCAATAAAACAAAAAAAATGTGAAACTGAAAAAAAACCTTCAAAAGAAATGCTTAAACTCGCAAGAAAAGAACTACAGGCTAAAGAAGCAAAAGCAGCAAAAGCCTTCGTCACGAAAATTGAAATAGATGAAAAGCTGGAATGGCTCTAGTCAGCGACAAATTACCACCGTACACCTACTTAATTA
Organism: Gammaproteobacteria bacterium; assembly: GCA_050249855.1. Taxonomy (GTDB): domain Bacteria; phylum Pseudomonadota; class Gammaproteobacteria; order JBGSLN01; family JBGSLN01; genus JBFWPS01. The sequence goes on along the minus strand of JBFWPS010000085.1, from coordinate 1,024 downwards.
ATAAAAATGAGTATACCAGTTGCTTATCACAAGGTGATATAATAAAAATTCCTGATGAACACCTGATAAATTTTAAAGAATATTTCTTAGATATCAACTCTCTTCATTATGGAATGATTCTCACGCAATCTTGTGATCTTGTAAAAGATGAAAAAAGAAAACCTAAGGTAGATTATATTAGTGTTTGTTTAGTTTGTGAGTTGCAAAGTTATATACAAACTGAACTAAAAAAAATTATTAAATCAAATAATTTTTCAGATATCCAATTCATGCTAGATGCTCAATATGAGTCGTTAATTGAAAAACTTTTTAAATTAATTAATAATTCAGATGTAAAAGCACATTTCTTCTTACCTGAATATCTTCCTTTTAAAGCAGACATGGTCGCATTGTTATCTATTTCTCTTCCAATCAAAATTGATAATTATAAAATATTAATTAATAACGGTGTGTTATCGCTAAGCCCTGCCTTCCAAGCAAAAATTGGCAATATTATTGCACAACTATATGGAAGAGTTGCTACACCCGATCTATCAGAAAACAACTGGTCAATAACTGAATCCAGAAACCATGTAAAAAAACAAATTGATAATTTCAATATCATTTCTGCACCTAATGATGAATATAAACAATATATTTTAAAAAATTATGACACTAAACGTAAAGATTCTCATAGTCATATCAGAGAACTTATTGAAGAGAAAACAGCTATTGAAAAAAACGAAGAGTGGAATAGTCATAAAAATATTTTAACAAAAAAACATAAAGATTCTCTATTCCATTTTTTACGTGATTTAAATATGATTGAAGAAATTAAAAGCCTTCCAGACTCAAAATTACGACAAATAATTTCAGAGATGGTTAATACTGAAAATTAAGAATTAAAGTTGGACAAACAGGACTTCTAAACAACGTATCTAAGAACAAGAATATGACAACCATCCTAAAATCTTCAACACCATTAGATCTTACAACGATCACGCATCAATTGCATAAATTAAGAAAACATTGTTTTGTTCCTAAT
>JBFWPS010000084.1:0-7858 GCA_050249855.1 Gammaproteobacteria bacterium | reverse complement strand
GCAAATCAATAGTTTATGGCAGATTTTGAATGCATTAATCAAACGCGCAGAAAAGCGAGAAAGAAGCTTAGAACCATCCGCTTCAACCGTACGCCTTGGTCATTTGAGCGCACAATTGGGGATACATCGAAGCGTATCTGATTCGAAAGACGAAACAAATAGTCAGAGTGATTTATTGGAGTTCAGGATGATACCTTTTTAAATAAATCAAGTTCGAATAAAATAGATTCTGTACATGGCAATTTACCATAAAACCACAGATTTTTTGATAATAGTGAAATGTATATACATCTATTTTAGTGCTAAAATGACCAAAAGAGAGGTGGTTATGTTTACACAAAACGGTACTGTTTTAAGTGACTCAGAAGCAGGTAAAGCTCTTGCACAGACCATTGTGGCTGAGCTTACTTGTAATGAGGAAGTCAATTTGCCAAAACAGACACATAAAAGGATACAAGGGACAGATGCAGAAGCAAGCGATGCTAAAAAACGCCGTAAAATACCAGTATCCGTGAGAAAAAACGTTGCTATTGGAGAACCTTTGTCGCAAGCTAGCATGAGCAGTATCACCCCAACAGACGACTCATGGATTGAGTTAGTTTTTGCTCATGAAACATTTTGTCCCACTCATCACGATTTTAGTAACAGTCGTCATATCGATCATGTGCAACCCTGGAAAAATCTTCGCGATAGAAAGACTACTATTCTTGCTTTTGTTAATCAGCAAAATGAGAGCTTTAAAAAAGCATTTATAGAAAATGCTAAGAATTATTTTAAAATTGACAATCAGCGAATAGTAGCCACAGAGGCTCTGATTAAAATGATTGATACTCATCCTGATAATTTGTTCTCGTTATGCCCTAAGTGCAACGGACAAAAAAGTGATTTAAATCCACAGGATTGGTTCGAGAATAATCCTTTTTTTGGAAAAGCATTCATAGTTGCAATTAAAAATGCAGGAGGAGTGCACAGAGGAGCAATTTTTGATCGAGTATACAAGGATTATGGTAATAAAACAGTAGAATTAGCTTTTTCTGGCAATCAATTAGAGCTTTTTGCTGGCCAAGGACAAGGGCTTGGACTATTTGCAAAAGAATGGTGGAAAAACAATTTTTATGATGTTTATTTAGAGCAACACAGGTTAAGAAATAATTTATACCTAGATATGGCACGTACTGTAAAAGAGGTATCCTATTATAGAGGACAAGCCAAACACTATTTTGATAAAGAAGGTGATAAAAGCGAAAAAGGTAAAAAATATTCAGAACGAGCACAGAGACGTTTTGATAGGGCTGCGAAAAGAATTACTTCCGTGGTTGCGACAGCTAAATCGAGTCTAGAAAAACGAAGGACGAGTATTTTTAATGCTTTGCTGGAGGAGGACAAAAACTGGAATGATGTTTATCAATTACTTTCATGCTACACTGGTCTAGATGATAATTTACGGCAAAAAATCAAAGAGTATGCTGTAAGTAGAATTGAACAACCGGAAGATGGTACCGCTGCATCTCAATGGGAAGCCTGCATAAAACATATAGAGAACAATCAAAAGCTTCCTCACGCATTAGAATTGAAGGCCTTAGCGGAGTTAACCAAAATACTTGTGGTGGTGTTGGATAGTGCTGCAAGAGTTATTAATGCAAAAGAGGATTTATCGATGGATGGTGACGTATTATTTGTGCAACACAATACTAGTGGGACGTTTAGTATGTTGCGCCCAAAATCTGATGCGAGTCATGTAGTGGGGTTGTTGCGTACACGCTATAGACATTTTAGTACCAGCACAGCATCAAGTACAACAGAAAGCACAAATGATGATGCAGATGATATGACTTTAAGAGAGTTTTTACAAGAAGAAGCATCTTATAATGCCTGGAGTATGACCAGAAGTTATAAATACATCGCGCGCTTATCAAGATTAATTTGTGAAGAAAAGCCGCTTAAGAAAAAAATTTATGATTTGCTGAAAGGATTGTCCAAGCAAGATCGCAGAGCTAATTCTGATGATTGGCATAATGTTGCAGAAAAATTTGAAGCTTTTGTGACTAATTGTGCTGAACTAGGGGAAAAAAAATCTTTTGATCAATTAAAAGTAAAATTGCGCGAATTTTTTAAAGAGCAAAGTCCCAGAGCGCAACTTATACAAGCAGAGAAAGCGAAAATAGAAGCAGAGAAAGCGAAAATAGAAGCAGAGAAAGCGAAAATAGAAGCAGAGAAAGCGAAAATAGAAGCAGAGAACAGGACTCAAGAAGAACGACGTCTGCGAGAAGACACGGAGCGAAATGCGCTGAAAGATAAGCAAGCCAAAGAAAGAGCAGAAGAAAAAATCAAAACCCTATATAAGAAAGAGCTAGAGAAATTAGCTAAAAAGTTAGAAAACACTAATGATCCTGCACGAAAAGAAAAAATCAAAGCTGAAATATCAGAAATTGAAAGAGAACTAGAATCATACGAGGTAACCTCACCAGCAACTGCTTTGATTAATTTTGGAATTCATGGAAGAAGCGGTTCTACTGAACGGGCTTTAGAATCACCAGTTCAATCTAGCCAAACCATTGATCCTCGTTCACAAGTTACAGGGTTTAAAAAATGATGTCGATCTGGGAAAGGCACCCAAAGATCTAGCTCCTCCCCCACCAACTTGTTGGGGGAGAGTATGTTCAATCGATTTATGCAAGAATCCTTTCAAAAATGGTACAAAAATATTTCAAAAAGAGCAAAATAGCGGCACCCCTTGGAGTAAACAAGAGTTAATCTAACAAAACCCAAAACCTACTTGCAGCTTGCTAATATTTTAAGTACAATCCGCCGATTGTATCATTATAATAAAGACCAAATAGGTCAATAGAAACGCTTTTAGATAGTTGGAGTGAGCATATGTACGCTGTAATCGTAACAGGCGGCAAACAATATAAAGTTGCCCAAGGTGATACCTTAAAAATAGAAAAATTGGATGTAGAGCCAGAACAAAACATTGATTTTGATCAAGTATTAATGGTTGTTGATGGTGAAAACGTTAAAATTGGTGCTCCACATTTAAGTGGTGCAAAAGTAACTGCTAGTGTGGTTGAACATGGTCGTGGTGAAAAAATACGTATTGTGAAAGTTCGGAGACGTAAAAATTCTCGTCGACAAATGGGGCATAGACAACACTATACTAAAGTTAAAATTTTAAATATTGCTGCATAAGGTAACTTAATCATGGCACACAAAAAAGCAGGTGGTAGTACTCGAAACGGTCGCGATTCAAAATCGAAACGCCTTGGTGTAAAACGCTTTGGTGGTGAAATAGTTTATTCTGGCAATATCATCATAAGACAACGTGGTACACGTTATCGTCCAGGTTTGAATGTTGGTTGCGGAAAAGATCATACTTTGTTTGCGTTAATTGATGGAAAAGTATTGTTTAAAGTGAGTGGCCGCGAACAACGTAGTTATGTAGAAGTTGTACCTCTAGAAGATTCTAAATAACTTTAATAAAAACGCTGCAAAGATGCAGCGTTTTTTCTTTATATACTCATGTCAGCGAAGCTAAAACAACTCAAGAATAAACAATACGAACTTAGATTGTTCAGCAAGCGCGTTTTTATACTAGCTACTTTTATTTTTTTATTAATCGCAGTATTAATTCTACGTTTAGTTCAATTACAAATTTTTCAACATGAGATTTACACGACTTTATCAGAACAAAATCAATTAGATCTTATTCCCATAGAACCTGCGCGTGGATTAGTTTACGATCGTAAAGGTGTTTTACTTGCTGAAAATTTACCGGTGTTTAGCCTAGATATCACCCCTGGTAAAGTTAAAAATATGAAAAAGACGATTGCGGAGTTACAAAAGATAATTCCAATTGATAAAAATGATCTTAAAGCTTTTTATCACTTACTTCCGCAAAAACGTCGTTTTGAATACGTGCCGTTGAAGCTTAATTTAACTGAAGAACAAGTTGCAAATTTTGCAACGAATCAGTGGCGATTTAAAGGAGTAGGCGTACATGCTCGTATGTTGCGTTATTATCCTATGGGCGAGCAATTTGTTGATGTGATTGGTTATGTTGCACGAATTAATGAACAAGAACTCGAACATGTGGATCCGGAAAATTATAGTGCAACTGATTATATAGGTAAGTTAGGGATTGAAAAACATTATGAAGATATGTTGCATGGACAAGTTGGTTATCAACAAGTTGAAACGGACGCGGCAGGACATATTGTTCGCGTATTAAAACGCACACCGCCTGTTGCGGGTCATAATATTCATTTAACGATTGACGCAGGATTACAAAAAGTTGCAGAAGAAGCGATGGGTGATCAACCCGGTGCATTAGTAGCGATCGATCCAAGTAATGGAGAAGTATTAGCATTAGTGAGTAATCCAGGTTATAACCCTAATTTATTCGTATTAGGTATTTCTGATAAAGCATTCAAAGAATTACGTGATGCACCCAATCGGCCGCTTTATAATCGTGCGATCCGTGGTTTATTTTCACCAGGTTCTACAATTAAACCTTTTGTTGCAACGGGTGCTCTTGCGCTTGGTGCAATTGATCCAGGATTTACAATTAGTGATCCTGGTTGGTATCAATTAGGAAACCATGTTTATAACGATTGGAAAAAGGGCGGTCATGGTCGTGTGAATGCACAACGTGCGATTACTGTTTCTTGTGACGTTTTCTTTTATACGGTTGCACATATGTTAGGAATTGATCGACTAGCGTCTATTTGGACGAGCTTTGATTTAGGAAGTAAAACAGGTATTGATGTAGATGAAGAGGTTGCAGGTTTAGCGCCTACACCAGCATGGAAACTGAAAGTGAAACATGTGCCCTGGGTTGGGGGCGATACCATTGTAGCTGGAATTGGCCAAGGTTATTTATTAGTAACGCCTTTACAAATGGCTAATGCGGTTTCCTATATTGCAAATAGAGGTAGTCGTTATGTGCCTCATTTATTATTAAATTATCAATTACCTGATGGCCGGATCATTTCACCAAAACCAAAACAAGGAACGAAATTAAATTATCCTGATAAAGTTTGGGAAACTGTATTTGCAGGGATGAGAGGTGTGATGACTGATCCAGGTGGAACAGGTGGGCATTTTGGAAAAGATGTAGCCTATCCTGTTGCCGCTAAAACTGGAACCGTACAAGTTTTAAGTTTTAGTTTAAGAGGGATGAGTGATAAAAACCAAGAAAGTTTACCTGAAAAATATCGTGATCATTCATGGTTTATTGCATTTGCACCGGCTGATGATCCACGAATTGCTGTAGCCGTGATTATGGAACATAGTAAACTGGCATCACCTGTTGCACGACAAGTGATGGATTATTATATTTTACCAAAGAAAAATATGCGTGAAGTGAATTTGTTACCACGCAGGGATTAACATGCTAACACAATGGATAAATAGATTACCTAAATTACGTAAACAAGATATACGTGATTATTCATTTTGGCGGAAACTCCATATCGATTTGCCTTTGTTGATGGGTTTATGTGTACTCATGACCTTTGGTTTATTTGTGTTGTATAGTGCAGGTGATCAAAGTTTTCAAATCGTTGAGCAACAAGGTTTGCGATTTTTATTAGGTTTAGTGGTGATGGTTGTTCTTGCGCAAATACCACCACAAAAATATCGTTTTTGGGCGCCGTGGTTATTTTTAGTGGGTGTTATTTTATTAGTCGCGGTATTAGCTGTAGGTCATGTAGGGCAGGGGGCGAGACGCTGGCTAAACTTAGGGTTTGTGCGTTTTCAACCATCTGAAATTATGAAATTTGCATTACCGATGATGCTTGCTTGGTATTTTTATCATAAAGATTTACCACCTAAATTTCGTTATATCGTTATTACAGTTTTTTTAATCGTTATTCCTGCTGCATTAACCGCAAAAGAACCAGATTTAGGTACAGCTTTATTAATTGCAGGTTCAGGTTTTGGTGTTTTGTTGTTGGCTGGAATCAGGTGGCGAATTGTTATTGCAGCAATTTTAATAATTGCCGCTGCATGTCCATTTGCATGGCACCATATGCATGATTATCAAAAAGAACGTTTAATTACATTTTTAAATCCAGAAAGCGATCCGCTAGGAACAGGTTATCATATTATTCAATCAAAAATTGCAGTGGGTTCAGGTGGTGTGTTTGGAAAAGGATGGTTACATGGTTCGCAATCTCATTTATCTTTTTTACCTGAACATACAACCGATTTTATTTTTGCCGTTTGCGGAGAAGAGTTAGGTTTAATTGGATGTATCGCCTTACTTTGCATTTATGCTTATATCTTATCTCGATGTTTGTACATCGCGAATGTGGCACAAGATACTTTTTGTAGATTATTAGCGGGTAGTTTAACGTTTGCATTTTTTCTTTCAATGTTTATCAATATTGGTATGGTGATTGGTATTTTACCCGTAGTTGGCGTGCCATTACCTTTAGTTAGTTATGGTGGTTCAGCGGTTGTAAGCTTTCTTGCTATGTTCGGTGTGTTAATGTCTATTCATACGCATCGAAAATTGGTGGGTGCTTGAGGCGAGGTCATGCTGTAATGATTATATAACTTGTTGATATAAAAACTCCCTCGCCCCCTTTAGGGGGAGAGGGTTGGGGTGAGGGGGAGTTGCTATTCAAAAATAAAGCGCGAAAACCCTCACTCATCAAAAGATGATTTGTATAGTTTGTTCTTAAAATTTTAAACTATTTTAAGAACATTTTTTACTACAGCAGAAAAACAGCTTGTATAAGCCTGCGACCCCAACGACTGCATAGATGATACGTGTTATTAGCGTCATATCACCAAACAAATAGCTCACTAAGTTGAAGCCGAAAAAGCCAACCAAGCCCCAGTTCAGGGCACCTATAATAATTAAAACCCAGGCTATCCAGCCCAATATTTTCAGAAACATAACCGCACCTCCATTTTAAGTCTACTTATTGTATAAATATAGCTCAAAAATTAATTTTTATATGGTTTTTTTTTGCTTTATTTCAAACCGATTAAACTGTTTGTTGGCTCAGGTGGTAAGAATGTTTTTTTTTGCTGTTAGCCCGCTTTGAAAAATCCCCCGGTTTTGCAAGTAGCTCAAAATCACCCCAATTTTCAAAGGGGGTATAAATGTTTTTTTAAAATGTGTCAGCTTCTAGTGGGGATTAGAGGCGTAAGGCCTGTAATCCACCATTACGTTTTAGTGGATTATTTTTTCACCTCACCCCAAATCTCTAATTCTAAATGGAGAGAGCGAGAAAAGATTGGTTGGCATAAGTGCACAAAACGTAAAATGATATTTATATATTTATTTCATTAATTTTAGTTTATTCAAAATGTCAAAAAATGTCAAAGTGGCTGGTAGTTTAAATGAGGCATTGAATAATTTTGATTAAATTCATTAATGAATGAAGCATTCTAGTGTCACATTACTTGCTATATGCATAGTATCTACATTTTGAACGATTGTACTTTCAGGTGTTACTATTTTTCGCAATTTCAGGCTCCGTTCGCATTCGATAAAACTTCGTGTTGAATAAATATAATATCTATGAAAGAATCACCAACAAGAAAGAAAAGGAGAAACTAAGTGATTAAAACAGGTAAAGATACTATTGCTAAAAATATTCAAAATGCTCAGAAAACTTTAGATGAGGCGAGAAGATTATTTGAAAAAAACAAAATAGAAAATGCACTTAAAGAAGTAAATAAATCTATCGAATTCAATGAGACGATAGAAGCATACTTGTTGCGGGTAAAGGTTTATAGAGCATTAGGAAAATTTACATTAGCGTTGCGTGATTGTCGGCAGATTTCTCAAATGGAAGGTTATACAAATCAAAAGAAAATTGAATTGGCCGAATTAATAGGTGAT
>JBFWPS010000083.1:0-7987 GCA_050249855.1 Gammaproteobacteria bacterium | reverse complement strand
TTGCTTTAACAGAACACTGTCGTTCTATCACAACTCAAAGAATTATCAAACCTCGGATTGCACAACTAACCGCAGCTGAAATTGAAAAAATTTTGGAACGATTAAAGCGACTTGTTGGGATAAGATAAAATCGAAATCAATTAATCACTACTCCAAACATTGCTTAAAAAGTTCATTGGCTGCTTCAGCTGGATCTTTTGTCCAATGTTCAATTTCGGCAAGGTGAATCAGTAGTTCTTCTAATGCGACCCAGTCTACATAACCGTTGTTACAATACTCTGGAAAATACTCAAGGATCAACTCATCTGCATTTTCTTCATAACTCGAAAGATTTTTAGCAAGTAACAGGAAAGTTAATAAATTTGAACCCTCCACTTGAATTTGCTCACCTTCTTTATATTTAACTGAATTTTCAGACATAAAGGACACTCCTTCCGTATGCTAAATTTTGAGTTACTAATACATAAAGCATAGCATATTGATCTGTTTTTGCCCTAAAAGAGTTATTTAATTTACCCAAAAGGTATTATTTTCCTCCTAACATTGACAACGGAATCGCCCATAGATTATCTCCGAATGATAAGCAATGATGACCATTATATAAAACAATCCCACTTAACCACTTTTTACCAACTAATAAAGACAATTTTTTAAGCCCATGAAAGTCATTATTAAAAACTGTGCTACTGGCTTTTACTTCAACGCCAATGATATTTTTTTCTGGATCTTCAAGAACAAAATCTACTTCCATTTGATCTTTATCTCTATAATAAAAAACATCCCACGGTTCTTCATTAATTGAAATTGATTTTAACAATTCACTATAGACCCAAGTTTCCAATAAGGGTCCTACTAGTCCTTTATCTTTTTCAATACGTGCTAAGGTAATTCGATTAAGTGAAGCTAATAATCCACTATCCAAAAAATATAATTTAGGTGTTTTAATAAGTCGACTTAAATGATTCCCATGCCATGGACGTAACCGTTTTACTAAAAATAAATTTTCTAACAAACCAACATATTTTTGTGCGGTCTTTGTATCTATTTTTAATTGGCTACCAATCAAGGTAAAATTGGTTTGTTTCCCTGATTGCTCTGCTAATATCTCGAGAAAATAGGGCATTTCAACCAGTTTTTCAATAGCCGATATATCTCTTACATCACGTTCTACAATCGCTTTAATATAGGCTCTTGCCCAAGCGCTTCTTCTATTTGCATTGGCACGTGTTATCATTTCAGGATATCCGCCCATCAGTAGATAGGTTATATAATCAAATTTATCTGCTTGTTTTAAAACAGTTGGCCAAGATTGCGATTGAGCAACCTTTAAAAAACAGCTCTCTTGTCTTTTAATTTCGGCAAGGGACAGTGGCAATAATGTTAAAACTTCCATACGGCCTGCTAAACTATCGCCAACTTGTGGCAAAGCTAATAAATTTGCAGATCCAGTTAATAAAAATCTTCCTGGTTTTCTATTTTGATCCACTGATAACTTAATTGCACGAAGTAACCCTGGTGCTCGTTGTATTTCATCAATAATCGCTCGATCAATATTTTCTATAAAGCCCATTGGATCTTGTTGTACTGCATTTAAAATATTTTCATCATCTAAGCTATAAAAAGGCAATGACGGTGCATATTGTTGTACTAATGTTGTTTTGCCTGCTTGACGAGGTCCATTAATAAGTACGACAGGGGTATCTTGCATTGCAGTATTAATAAGATTGCTTAGTGCTCTTTGGAATTCTTTCTTCATAAATTATTACCATTAAGATAAAAAAATTAATCGCCCAATCTGGAATTATACTTCGTCCAATCTGGAATGTAAACCCGTCCAATCTGGAATGTAAACCCGTCCAATCTGGAATGTAAACCCGTCCAATCTGGAATGTAAACCCGTCCAATCTGGAATAAACTACTGCCTGATATAATATTGCTTGAACCAAGCAATAAATTGTGGGATCCCTTGCTCAAGAGAAATTTGTGGGGAATAACCAATATCACGAGCTAAATCAGTGATATCGGCGAAGGTTCGAAGCACATCACCTGGTTGCTTTGGTAAAAATTCTTTTTGCGCTTTTTTTCCAAGATGATTTTCTAGTAACTCAATAAAATCTAATAGTTTTTCTGGTTTTCCACGACCAATATTGTAAATACGATAAGGTGCGTTACTAGTAGCTGGATCTGGATGTTCAGCTAACCAAGATTGATTGGCTTCAGGAATTTTTTCCAACACTTTTAACGTACCATCTACAATATCGTCAATAAATGTGAAATCTCGTTCATGATGGCCTTGATTATACACTTTGATTGGCTCACCTTTCATAATAGCCGTAGCAAATTGCATGGGTGCCATATCAGGTCGCCCCCATGGGCCATACACGGTAAAATATCGAAGACCTGTAACAGGTAGTCGATATAACTGACTATACGCATGAGCCATCAATTCATTCGATTTTTTGGTTGCGGCATATAAACTTACAGGGTGATCAACATTATCATGTATAGAGTAAGGAAACTTTTGATTCATCCCATAGACGGAGCTACTTGATGCAAAAACTAAGTGTTTTATTTCCGATTTACGACAAGCTTCTAAAATATTTACAAATCCTTTTAAATTACTTTCAACATAAGCTTGAGGATTTTCCAAAGAATATCGAACACCTGCTTGTGCAGCCAAATGAATTACATGCGTAAATTTTTCATTTTCAAAAACTGAAACAACAGAGTGTTCATCATGGATTGCATAAGGATAAAATTGAAAATGCTTAGAAGCAGCCAAATTGTTTAAACGCGCCTTTTTTAAAGCAGGATCATAATAATCATTTAAATTATCGATACCAACAACATAATAACCCAATGTTAACGCTTTTTGACAAACTGCAGCGCCAATGAAACCTGCACACCCTGTAACTAGTAACTTCATGCAGATGCTCTTTCTCTAAATACAAAATACAAATTGCGTATATAAACAATTAAACCTACACCTTGACCAACAATAAAAACGGGATTTCTAATATGTATCGCATAAACAAATAGGATCATGCCTCCAAATAAACTAAAATACCAAAAAGCTACAGGGATAACACTTTTCTTTACACGCTCACTATGCAACCACTGAATTAAAAAACGCATAAAAAACAAGCCTTGCCCTATAAATCCTATACAAAGCCAAACGATTTCCTCTAAAGAAAGATTACTGATTTGCATTGATAACCTCAGGTAAACAAGCTCGACGTAATAACCAAGAAACGCCAAATAAATCAATGATCCCCACCCACAAGCGATTATTAATTCCATACTTTGATTTGCCACGAATACGCGGTCTATGATTAATTGGTATATTGATAATTTCAGCATTTACCTGCTTGAAAACTGCGGGTAAAAACCGATGCATATGATTAAAATGCGGTAAGGATAAAAATATTTTTTGATTAAATAATTTCATACCGCAAGCGCTATCAGGACAATTATCTCTTAACAAGCCACCACGTATTTTATTAGCAATTTTTGTTGATATTCGCTTCAAGCGAGTATCTTTTCGTTCTTTACGTTGTCCAGCTAAAAGCAATTTTTCTTTATATTGATTTTTTTCTAGCGTTTCTACAAACAATTTCATATCAGCTGGATCATTTTGACCATCACCATCTAAAGTAATGATCCAAGGATACTGTGCTGCCATCACGCCACTTAGAATACCAGCACTTTGCCCAAAGTTCTTTTTATGACGCACAATTTTAAGTTGTGATGCATTAGATTGCACCTGTTTTAATGCTTCATAAGTATTATCTTGGCTCGCATCATCAACCACAACAATTTCATAAGTTCCTTTAGGCGCATTTGCAATAACCTCATTCAATAATGGAATAACATTATCTTGTTCATTATACATGGGTATAACAATTGAAAACTCATTAGGCATATGATTTATCCTTTAACATACGAAAATCTGGCATAATTGATTCCATCATTTTAAACAAAACAACAACTATTATTGTTGACAAATATAATCCCATTAAAACATCACTTAAATAATGTGCTGTTAAAACTATTCGACTTAATCCTACTAATAATACCATTGAAAACCAAAGTACAAAATAGCGTGGCAGACAATAACTCAAAGCAATAGCTACTGCAGTGGCAGTCATTGTGTGTCCTGAAGGAAATGACAACATAGGATGATTAAATTTCAAAAAATAAAAACCATACATATTATGTTGAAATAATTCGTCGGGTCTTGCTCGCCCTAAAATAATTTTTAATATATCACAAATGATTCCTGCACTGATAATTGCAGTAAAAATAAAAATAAATCGGTTAAATAACTGTTTTTTCTTAAATATAAAACTTACAACCAGTAATGCAGCGATTACAAATAAATAAGGCCAGCTAATCCCAAAAAAGGTAACTGCTTCAAAAAAATTAGTCATACCAGTGTTTTGTAAATGCGCCATATATAAAGCAATAGGTTTATCAAAATAGAAATAACTCACACCTACTAGCAATAACCAAAATACTGCAAAATAGGGACGTGTCATCATTTTAACAAATTGGTTAAATAGCATAATATCGCCTTATTCTGTTCTAAAAGCGCCTATTATCCATTAGGCATGCAATAAATACAATGTTGTCCAGGTACCATTTCCTAAATTAAATCCTTTTATAATGGCAATAGGTTTCGTTTGAATTTTGATATCTTTATTCAATTCAATCCATTCTGGCTCCGCAATTAAAACAATTTCACCGTTATATGTGTACAAAGATTTTGCAGCTTGTTCTATGCTTGAAAAAACAACCTTTTTTGTGCCTATTAAAAATACAAGACTTGGTTCTTCATATCCAACAGCCAATAAAGGTCGCTGTTCAGAAATAGCCGAAAGCTCATTGTTTTTTTGTAACTGCTCATAAACTTGCTGGCTTAACCAAAGTGGTTTAGCTTGAGGTAAAATAAACTGCCAAATTGGCGCATAGACAAGAATGGCTGTGATTAATAAAACATTTAATGCTCTAAACCATTCTTTTCGATTAAATAAAATAAAAGCACTCAGATTGCCTATAATCATTAGCACTGAAACAAAGTAAAGCCAAAAACTTCTTATCCCTAATTGATAAAAGAAAAAATAAAATAAGACCCCAGCAATTAATGCAGCACTATAAAGTAACCACAATACGGAATAAGTTCTAAGCCAGATACGCCACGATTTTAATAATGTTTGCCAATCTAATTTTGAAACACCAATGGCTGCTAGAATCGCAATCGCAGGATATATAGGCAAAATATATTGCGGTAATTTTGTAACGATTATCTCATAAAATAATAAAACACTTCCTATCCAAATTAATAAAAATTTTTCAACTCTTTGACAACGATTTTGTATACCGAAGATTAATCCATGCCATATAAATAAAGAAACAGGCCAAAACATTAAAGGTAATGTAGTGATGAAATAACCCGGAGGCATCCCATGTGATTCTTGCCCGCTAGCTATTTTAGGAAATAAATCTCGTCCTACCATATCAAATAATAAATTGCTATTTGCAACAACACTAACTGGAATAAGCCAAGCAAGCGTCAATACAATCAGTAATGGCAAACCCCAAGAAAATTTTAAATTTTTAAGCCAGGTTCTATCTTTATCAAAAATAGATAATCCGATGATGGTCAATCCTGCAATCAAAGGAGTTAAGCCTTTAATTAAAACACCAAGTGCCATTGCAAACCAAAATAACAATGGCCAACGCCAATTATTTAAAACCGACTGCTTTGGTTGTGTATACATTTTCCATAAGGCACCTTGCATCAAAACCATTGTTAATAACAATACTGTATCAGTGATGATTAAACGAGTTTCAATAACCAAAAATAAACTACATGCAAGTATAGATGCTGCATACCAGGCTTCACGCACACTATAAAATGATTTTGCAAACGCATAGGTAAATAAAACCGCTAACAAAGCACCAATCACACCAGGAATCCGATAAGCCCAAATTGATCTTAAATATTGATTGCCTGCAATCTTCAACACAATCGCATGTAACCAATAAATGCCAGGTGGTTTTAAATGTCTTGGTTTATCTTGAAAGTTGATTTGAACATAATTTTTTGATTCTACCATTTGTAAAGAAGCTTGAGCAAAATGAGGAGAATCACGATCGACGATCGGCAGACTTGCAATCCCCGGTAAGTACAAAAGCAAACACAAGAACGATAATGTAAAATAGGCACGCATAATTTTTATATGATTGATCTGACTAGAAAGAAAAACAGTATAATTGAATGGTATAAAAAATAAAGTTAAATCCCGAAAACTTACGTGAGATAGATAGAGACACTCGAACCCATCCTTGAGCTGGAGTGTCATACGCCCTTCTGTGGGATTCATCCTTGTAATAACTTCGTCTTGAAGTATTAGTCCCTGTTGTTATTCTTTGCTCCTTCTCAATGGATGCTTCCTGATATTCACTGAGGAAGTATCACGATAACACAAAGCCGGATGTTCACTATCAGCTCATTTCTTAAGATAGTGTAAGAAATTGACTATAACGACTCTCTAGGGCGCATATGAGGAAACAAGATCACATCTCGAATTGACGCTGAATCAGTAAATAACATTACCAATCGATCAATGCCTATACCTTCACCAGCAGTAGGAGGCAAACCATATTCTAAAGCAGTAATGTAGTCCTCATCATAACTCATAGCTTCAAGATCTCCAGCTTCTTTATTAGCTACTTGTGCTTTAAAACGTTCTGCTTGATCATCTGGATCATTCAATTCAGAGAATCCATTCGCAATTTCACGACCCGTAATAAATAATTCAAAACGATCCGTCACTTGTGCGTCATGATCACTTTTCCGTGCAAGTGGAGAAACTTCAGTAGGATATGCGGTAATAAAAGTCGGTTGAATTAATTTGTCTTCTACTGTTTGTTCAAAAATCTCAACTTGAATTTTACCAATGCCATCATCTTCTCGAACTGCTATACCTAGTTTATCAGCAATTTTTTTAGCTAAATGTCGATCATCTAATTCAGCTTCAGTAAATTGAGGATTATAATGTAATATAGCTTCTTTTACAGTCATATAAGTAAATGGCTTTCCAAAATCAATTGTATGTCCTTGATATTGTATTGTGGTACTTTCTACAATACTCAATGCAAGAAAACGAAATAATTCCTCTGTAAGTGCCATCAAATCTTTATAATCAGCATAGGCTTGATAAAATTCTAACATCGTAAATTCTGGATTATGTCTAGTCGATAAGCCTTCATTGCGAAAATTACGATTAATCTCATAAACTTTTTCAAAACCACCAACCACTAAACGCTTTAAATATAACTCAGGAGCAATTCTAAGATATAACTCCATATCCAAAGCATTATGATGCGTAACGAAGGGACGAGCAGCTGCACCACCGGCTAATACTTGCATCATAGGCGTTTCTACTTCTAAAAAATGCCGCTCATTTAAAAATTTCCTAATCCCTTGGATCAAAGAAGTTCTCATCTTAAATAAATTTCGTGTTTGTTCATTTGCAATCAAATCTAAGTAACGCTGTCTATAACAAGCTTCTTGATCAGTCAAACCATGATATTTATCGGGCAAAGGACGTAGTGCTTTAGTTAACAACATTAGTTGTTCTGCACGAACTGTTAACTCATCTGTTTTTGTTTTAAATAAATTCCCTATCACACCGACGATGTCACCTAGATCCCATTTTTTTATCTCATCAAACTCTCCATCGGGTAATTCTTCTTGTCTATGGTAAACTTGCATTAGACCTGTCATATCTTGTAGATGTAAAAAGATTGCTTTACCCATCAATCTTCGCATCATGATACGACCTGCGATTTTCACTTGACATGGTTGTGCATGAAAAAAATCATTATCACGTGTTGCATAATGTTCATGTAAATGGGCATTTAAACTATCACGACGAAAATCGTTTGGATATGCTTGTCCACTATTTCTTAAATGCTCTAA
>JBFWPS010000082.1:0-8007 GCA_050249855.1 Gammaproteobacteria bacterium | reverse complement strand
GAAGATACATCACTATGTTGTGAATACCATAGGAAAATCACAAGAAAAATCATACCACCGATCAGCAGTGTAAAAACCCATGGCGCAACGGTTTCAAAAAAGCCTTTATCTCTTTTATAAATAACATCAGTGGCAATATGCACGGGTGCGTCAGAAATCCCTAGTTTATCGTAAGCAGATAAAACTTCGTCAGGAATCATATTTAATAACTTTGCATATGCGCGCAAATAACCACGAATAAAAACACGATTAGGTGCTTGAGTAAAATCGTTTGATTCAATAGCTTCAATCACTTTAGGTGCTAAGTGCAAATGTATTGCAACATCTCGAATATCAAATTTGGTTTTTTCACGCTTTTTACGTAGTAATGTGCCAGGACCATCATCTTCAACAGATACAGTTGTTTCTTCAGCAGGAACTAAATTGAGTTGAGGAAGTGATTCTTCTGCCATATATATATAATCCTTTCATTGGGTCATGATTTAATACTTGCCTGAATTTTGAGGTAGTTTAGCTTATTTGTAAAGGGTATTCCGTAGAATTTCTTCTATTTCAACAATGTTCTAAATTTTGTTTTACAGTCTCGAGCCCTGGATATTTTTTACTCAGAGCTGCTTGTTTCAAATAATACGCTCCTAACTGCTTATTTCCATTTTTGCATAAAAATGCACCATAGTTGTTCAAAACAGCTCCTGCATGTGCTGCTAATTTCAGGGTTTGTTGATAAATCCGTCTTGCAGTTTCATCATCACCCGTTTTTTCTAAGTAATAAGCCATTGCTAATAATGCTGATATTGATTTTGGATTTTGTGTGAGTGCTTGTTGTAATTTTTCATAGGCTTTTGCTTTTTCTCCCATTTTGAAATATTCCATTGCGAGAGCCGCATGATAATCAGCGGAAGAATAAGTCGATGAAGTAGACGTGCAAGCAACTAAAAACAATAAAGATAAAAATACAAAAGTTATTTTTAACATATTACATCCGTGTATTATGTAGTAACTCACTTATATACCCCCTTTTCAAAGGGGGATAACAACGATTTATGTAATAACGCCCTTTTTCAAAGCAAGATAAACCAAATTATTTACGACGCTCTCGCAAATTTACTTTTCCAACTAATTGTCCACACGCCGCATCAATATCATCACCTCGTGTTTTACGGGTAACGGTATTTAATCCTGCCCGAATCAACTGCATGCGAAATTGATCAATCACAGCTTTACTTGGACATTCATATCGCGTTTGAGGAAATGGATTAAATGGAATTAAATTAATTTTGGCTGAAACACCTTTCATTAATTGAATTAACTCACGCGCATGTTGAGGTGAATCATTCACGCCTGCTAACATAACATATTCCATTGTGATTTGACGTTTTTTCTCTTGACGCGATTTAAAATAATCTCTACAAACACTCATTAATTCTTCTAAAGGATATTTGCGATTAATAGGAACTAATTCATCACGCAAAAGATCATTAGTCGCATGTAAAGAAACGGCTAAAGAAACTTCACTCACTTTTGCTAATTCTCGCATTGCAGGAACCACACCAGAAGTACTTAAAGTAACACGATATTTTGATAATCCATAAGCTTGGTCATCCATCATTATATCCATTGCCTTTACGACATTATCAAAATTTAATAACGGTTCTCCCATCCCCATCATCACAACATTTGTAATATGGCGATCATGACGACCATCTAAAGTTGATAGTCGTCTTGCAGCTAACCACACTTGCCCAATAATTTCGTCAACGGTTAAATTACGATTAAAACCCTGTTGTGCAGTCGAACAAAAACTACAATTTAGCGCACAACCAACCTGTGAAGAAACACATAAAGTACCGCGATCATCTTCAGGAATAAAAACAGTCTCAATACAGTTCCCATCATGAAGACGAAGCACCCACTTCACAGTACCATCAGATGAAATTTTCTCTAATGCAATTTCTAAAGGTTTAACAATAGCAAAATCATTTAATCGTGTACGCAATGATTTACTTAAGTTGGTCATGTCCGAAAAATCGGTCAAACCAAATTGATGTAACCATTTGTAAACTTGTTCACCGTGAAATGGTTTTTCACCCAGTTCAGAAAAAAAACCTCGAGCTTCTTCACGAGTCAATGATAATAAATTAACAGGTTCCATAAAATTTATCCGCGAGCGCAAATTTCCTGCGGCTCAAAGAAAAATTGAATTTCTTGACGTGCATTCTCTAAACTATCTGAACCATGAACTGCATTTGCATCAATACTATCCGCAAAATCAGCTCTGATTGTTCCAGGTGCTGCTTGTTTAGGATCAGTTGCGCCCATAATATCACGATTTTTTAACACGGCATTGTCGCCTTCTAAAACTTGTATCATCACAGGGCCTGAAATCATGAATTGAACTAAATCATTAAAAAAAAATCTTTCTTTGTGAATCGCATAAAATTGTTCTGCCTGATTACGTGTTAATTGTTGCATTTTCGCTGCGATAATACGTAGACCAGCTTGTTCAAAGCGTGAATAAATCGCACCGATCACATTCTTTGAGATTGCATCAGGTTTGATAATAGATAAGGTTTGCTCTACAGCCATTTTTTCTCCTTAAGATTTTTTTAAATATTAAAACTTTCACCACAACCACAACTCCCCTTTTCTTGAGGGTTATGATATTTAAAATGTGAATTTAAGCCTTCACGCACATAGTCAATAATGGTGCCATTCACAATCGGTAAACTTTTAGAATCAATTGCAATTTTTACCGATTTAAATTGAATAACAATATCGGTATTATCTGCTTGTTCAATAGGCTCTATAATGTAAGCTAATCCAGAGCAGCCAGATTTTTTAACACCAAAACGTATCATTTGCATTTGATGCTTATCTAATATTTTTTGAATATGCTGATAAGCTGACTCACTTAGAGTAACTGCTTGCTCAGGCTGCCAAGAATTGATCATAATTTATCCAAAAATTGAATTTATCTATTTTATCATATGTGATTAGACTTTGCTATAAAACTATCACATAAAGTTTGTATTTATTTAAAACATAAAGTATACTATTTCACAATTGAAAAACAAACATTTATACCCCTTAGAAAAAGGGTAATTTAATTTTTATGCATAAATTACTTAGTAGGGTGGATTAGGGCCGTGAGGCCCGTAATCCACCAAAACGTAACGGTGGATTACGGCGCTAAAGCGCCTAATCCACCCTACAAAATAAACACAACTTTTTTAGGAAACCATATGTTCGCTATAACTATCACTGAAGAGCACCAAAACACACTCACAAGTCTAAAGAATAAATTTGAAAACGAACTACGTCAAAATCCTGACGCAATACCATCAGAATTGCCTGATGAATTCAAACAACTAACTCATCGTTTGCTCATAAACATAACCACTCAAGCTGTGAAAGAATATCAAAGATGGTATAACCAAAACTCCGCATGGTATGGTATTGGTTTATGGAATCGACATGGACAAGGTGGCCAAGAACAAGCACAAAAATTTAAAAATGATATTTTGAGATGTACGAATTTAAATGAGATACTCAAAATAGTTGTAGACTATTTTAGTGACCCCAAAACTCGATTTGATGAAAACTCTTTTTCTAGTTATTTTTTAAATGCTTTAAGAACAGAACCCTTTTTAATAGAGCTACTCAACTTTGGTTATTTGAAAAACCGTTATAATACGAGCATAGGCTATCATGATAAATTATACGATTTAGAAATTAGTCGTCGCGCTGAACCTAACGGTAATAAACAATCATTTACAGCGTTAACACTTTTACAAAATCCTCCCAATCCTATGTCCTTGATACAGCTAAAAACATGTTTCACAAAAGCTTATTCAGCTTATTTAATAGAATGTCATAGAATTTCATTTGCTCAGGGTTATGCAGTAAGTTACGGGACCTGGACGACTTTTTATTTTACTGTATTTGCACCTTTTACATATGGAATTACTCTAATACCTGCTGCTGCTTCAGCTGGTGTTGCTTATTGGGCCGCAACCAGGCGTGGTGTTTTTACTACTCATGGTAATGCAGGCATAAAAAAAGCCAGTACGCTTGAAATAGCGATTGCTGATAGTTATTACTTCGATCAAATCGTGGATGCTTTAAAACAATATTTTTCAAATAAGCATGGATATGGTAGTCGTACCAATTGCAATTCGCATTCTTATATCGCATTTCTAATGGAAGAATTAAGAAAAAATCCAGATGTAGTTAAAACTTTGAATACACATTTATTTCATCCTCGTGGAAAAACATTGGATCTCAAAGAGCAAATTATCTTTGTCTTTTCAAATAGAAATCTAGATCTAGATTCTGGGTACTATCATCGAAATACTGAAGCTCTAAAAACTGCTTTTGATTTATTTATGAGTTTAAGTCAAGAAGAAACGGCTAGCAGTACCAATAGAATGTAAATATGAATATTCGGCCCCTTTTACAAAGAGAGTATAATCGTATTTGCAAAAAACACTCCTAACTCAACAACCCCGCCACTTCAGAAATCACTTTCACTGCCATATCGATTTCTTCAAATGTTGTAAATTTTCCTAACGACAACCGAATAGAACTTTCTACTAAATCTTCAGGCAAACCAAGTGCTAGTAACACATGAGACGGTTCTATTTTAGCAGAAGAGCAAGCGGCCCCACTTGCAACCGCCAATCGTTTTGATATCGCTAAATGTAGATGATCACCATTAACACCTTGAATACTAAAATTTAAAATATGAGGTACTGTTTGATTCAGTGCACCATTGACTTGAAAACCTGGTAATTTTTCTAATCCTGCAATTAACTGATTGCGTAGCTTTTTTATATGATGATTATTATCTTTTATTTCTTCCATAGCAATCACACAAGCTTCACCGATCCCTACAATCTGATGCGTTGCTAAAGTACCTGAGCGCAATCCATTTTCATGTCCGCCCCCAAAAAGAATGGGTTTTAACTCGGTGTTTTCGCGAACATATAAAGCACCTATTCCTTTTGGCCCATAAATTTTATGGGCAGATAAAGATAAAAAGTCAATTGGAATATCCGTCATATTTAGAATTATTTTACCAGCGGCTTGGGCTGCATCCACATGCAACAATAATTTATTTTTTTGACATACAGCTGCTATTTCAGAAATATTCTGTATTGTACCAATTTCATTATTAACATACATGATTGAAACTAAAAATGTATCTTCTTGGATGCTAGCTTCTAATTCCGATAACTCAACCACACCACTTTGATTAGGCTTTAAATAACTAACTTGATGCTCCTTATCTTCCAAAGCTTTACAAACAGCTAAAACAGAAGGATGTTCTATCGAAGATGTAATGATATGTTTTTTGTCGTGAGCTTTTGAAGCGCCCATGATTGCTAAATTATTGCTTTCAGTTGCACCCGAGGTCCAAATAATTTCAGAAGGTTTCGCCTGAATAAAAGTAGCTACTTGTTCGCGCGCTTTTTCTACTAATTTTAACGCTTTTTTACCATACCAATGTGTGCTTGCTGGGTTACCAAATAAATCAGGCGCAACCATACATTCACGCATTTTTTCGAAAACACATTCATCAATAGGTGTGGTTGCTGCGTAATCTAAATAAATAGGTCTATTCATCGTTCAATCTGCTTTAAAATTCCACGTAATATATCAATTTCCATGGTTTCCAATTGCGCTCGCTGAAATAATCGACGCAAGCGTGGCATAATTCGATTCGGTTGATTCGGTTTAATAAATTCAATTTCATATAACACTTTCTCTAAGTGTTCGTAAAATAATTCCACTTTATCTTTTGTTGCTAATGAAGTTTCTTTTTCCTGATGTACTAATGAATTTGATAAATAAGCCATTCTTATTTCATAAGCAATCACTTGTACTGCTGCTGCCAAATTTAAGGAACTATACTGTTCATTCGCCGGAATTTGTAAATGATAGTGACATTGTTGAAGCTCTTCATTAAACAAACCCGTTCTTTCTCGACCGAATACTAAAGCTATTTTTTCAGTTCGTGCTCGTTTAAGCACCAAAGCGGCTGCCTCTCTTGGTTCTAACATCGGCCAAGCTATAGAGCGATCACGTGCGCTGGTGCCAATCACTAGCTCAAAGGAAGCAACCGCTTCGCTGAAGCTCTCAACTACCGTTGTTTTCGATAATATATCATCTGCCCCAGCAGCACGTTCTACGGCAATCGGATCGGGAAACTTTTTGGGGTTAATCAACACAAGTTGATCCAATCCCATAGTTTTTAAAGCACGTGCACAGGCACCAATATTGCCAGGATGCGAAGGTTCAGTCAGAATAAAATGGATATTTTGTAACATGGGCTGTATTATACGTGCAGTTTAAACGTTTGTAAAAAAGGATTCCGCCCATGCAACCTATTTTAAATATTGCCATGAAAGCTGCCCGCCGTGCTGGCGAAATAATCGTACGCGCTTTTGATAGAATTGAACTCGTTCAAGCCACTGAAAAACACCCGCATGATTACGTCACTGAAGTCGATCAACGCTCAGAACAAGCGATTATAGAGATAATACAACAAAATTACCCCACACACGCCATTATTGCCGAAGAAAGTGGCGAACATCAAGGCAGTGATTTTACTTGGATCATTGATCCACTAGATGGCACCAATAATTTTGTTCACGGGATCCCACATTTTTCTGTCTCTATTGCAATAAAACACAAAGAACGTCTAGAACATGGGGTTATTTATGATCCTTTACGTGATGAATTATTTTATACCTCACGTGGTGAAGGTGTTTATTTAAACGATAGACGTTTACGTGTTAGAAACAATCAAGCGCTTGAAAAAGCCATCATTACAACAGGTTTGCCCTTTAGAAATCACGATATGTTAAAACGCTACTTGACTGAGTTTACTGAAGTAGCCAGTGCCGTAGCCGATATGCGACGCTTAGGCTCTGCAGCCCTAGATTTAGCCTATGTGGCTGCAGGCAGAGTCGATGGCTACTTTGAACATGCTCTAAAATCCTGGGATATTGCAGCGGGTATCTTAATGGTTAAAGAGGCTGGTGGCATGGTAACTGACACACAAGGTGGTGAAACTTACCTACAAACTGGCGATATCGCTGCTGCCAACCCCAAATTATTACCAAAATTGTTAGGTTTAATCCGTTAAATTTAGCTTTGCAAATCTCACCTTAATTGTACATACTAAGAGTATATACAATTAAGGTGAGATTATGAGAACAGCGAAAGTATTCAAAAGTGGCAATTCACTCGCAGTAAGATTACCCAAAGATCTACAGTTTTCTAAAGATGTACATGAAGTTGAAATCATTAAGCATGGAAATGAATTAATTTTAAGAGAGGTTCCTAAAAATCTTGCTAGAGTTTTTCAGCTACTTACCAGTCTTCCAAATGATCTTTTTGAATCTGAACGAGAAGACAGTTTGCCACAAAAAAGAGAATTTTTCGAATGAAGTTACGTTATTTATTAGATACAAATATCTGTATTTACATTATTAAACAAAAACCAGTCAGCGTTCTACATCGGTTTGAAAAATTAATTGTTGGTGAAGTTGGAATGTCTACTATAACTTACGGCGAGCTGTATTATGGTGTTCAGAAAAGTCAACATCATACAAAATCATTAAAAATTCTTGAAGAAATTTTAAGTTTAGTTCCTGCTTTCCCTATTCCAACAGAAGCTGCAAAACATTATTGTGAAGTTCGATGTAAACTTGAAAAATCTAGCACTCCCATTGGGAATAATGATCTATGGATTGCTGCACATGCTTTGGCACTGAATTTAACACTCGTCACAAACAATACTAAAGAATTTAAAAGAATCTCACATTTAAAAGTAGAAAATTGGGGTGAATTAAACTAATTATTACAAAAGCTCCCAAAATATTAAATTTCTATTTAGGCATGTAATTGCTGTAAAAATTCATCAATCCAATAGCAGCTGGCGATTAAAATCGCATTTTACTGATATTTTGCAGGGCCTAGCGTCAGAATACCAGCTGTATT